>NZ_JBVVPM010000043.1:17755-66038 GCF_055811255.1 Bradyrhizobium sp. MI1.11 | reverse complement strand
CTGCGCGCTCCGCGCGGCATCGACCGCGCCTTCTTTGCCAAGCTCGTCGATGGCGATTGGATCAGCCGCAAGCAAAATTTGCTCATCACCGGGCCGACCGGCGTCGGCAAGAGCTGGATCGCCTGCGCACTCGGCCACAAGGCATGCCGCGATAATCGATCCGTCTTATATCATCGCCTGCCAAGGCTGTTCGAAGCTCTTGCGCTCGCCCGCGGGGACGGACGCTATGCGCGGCTCCTCAAGACACTATCGAGGGTCGATTTGCTCATCCTCGATGATTGGGGCCTCGCACCGCTTACCGGCGAGCAGCGTCGCGATCTCCTCGAAGTCGTCGACGATCGACACCAGCGCGGATCGACCATCATCACCAGCCAGGTGCCGATCGAAAATTGGCATGAGGTCATCGCCGACCCGACCATCGCCGACGCCGTCCTGGATCGGCTCGTCCACAATGCTCACCGCCTCACACTCAAGGGAGACAGCATGCGAAAGATCACTGCGCAGCGCGCCAATCTTGACGCAGCCAAGAAAACCTGACCCAACTCCTCATGCCGGCAACGACACTCCGGCCGCCTTCGTCGGAACAGGTGGCCGCCTTCGATCGGAAGCATGGTCGCGTTCAATCGGAATCCCTGGCCGCAATCCCCGGAATCCGCACGCTGAGCTGGTTGTGGTTGCGGGCACGTTGGACGCGATGGTGTGATTGCCGGTGCTGTAGAACACAGCGGCGACCGCGGCGATCACGACAATTGCGATGACCACCCAGGCTATGGGGTTGTCACGGTAATTCCGATCTCGATTGATCATGCGGAATCCTCTTGGGCTAGGCAAGCCGACAAACCCGAGATCGCTCCAGCGTTCCTACGTCTGCAGCGCCCACTGTGGCCGCCCCTTCAGCAGGCGCGGCGTGAATGCTATCCTGCAATTCCAAGATCAATGGCCGCTGCAATCGCCTGGTTGACTTGCGGCTCGACGCGCTCCGCAGGATCTGTGCATATCGTCCCCAACTGGCATGACAGTCGCGGGAAAGTCAGGCCAAGCATGGGCCCTTGAGGTTTGATTCCAGCGATGAAGCACGTCACCGAACGCCCTTTTGCCGATCCGGAAGTCGCCGCGCGTCAGCTCGTTCAGCTGGCTTCGGGCACCAAGGCAGTACAGGACGGCAGAATCCATATCGAGAAGATCAACTACCCATTTCTCTACACGCTCAAGGCAAGCGGCGCGGAGTTCGGCGCCGGCATCAGGTGCGCTGTCGAGAAGGGCTGGCTGGAGCTGCATGAGAGCGGCACCTATGTGCGGTTGCTGACGCCGGGCGAGGATTTGCTGCCCACGACAGAGTTGGTCCCGCGAGTTTGACGGGCCGATTGTGCTGCCAGACGGCAGCAAGGCGGTGACGCTCCTTGACGCCGGCGATTACACGGTGCTTTGCCGTGGAAAGAGCATCAGGCTTTCGTTGGGTTGCCACGATGTCCCGGCCGTTTTCCATGGAGGTAAAATCGGCTTCGGACCGCCAACTTTCATATGCCAATGGCATACGCGACGGCTAAATCAAACTGGCGCCAAGGCAATGCTGCAAAAAGCCGCCCCAGAGGATGATTCCTGAGGCCGGAAGTTCTACGCGTCCGCTCCGAGACATCGCCCGGAGCTGGAGACGAATGCGCCCCGATTGCCGATCGTTCCCGACCCTCGTGGGATCGCGGAGCCGGCGCATGATGCATGTTAAGCCTTCTGCCCATTGTGGAAGCGGCATATTGCAAGCCTGAAACGCTGGATTACGATCATCTCACCGCGGCTGGCTGCATATTCCACTTGATCCTTTTAACCCGGCTTCATTTGACCACGCACGGGCCGCAGCAGTGTCCCCTGCTGCGGCCTTTACGAGATGTCGCCAGCAGCTTCCGGATAACGCCTTGGTGAACGAAACCGTTTGCCGCGTTGCGCGAAGCACTCCGGAAATGGTCGGGGTCTACCCTCCTCCTACTACCGAGGGGATCTGAACATGATCACGCTCAAAGCATTTGCGCTTGTTGTTGGTGCCGGATTTATCTTCACGGCGTATTCCGGTGATCTGGGCGCTGACGTGGTTCTCGCCATAGTCGCTTGCCTCTCCTAACGGAAAGGCCCGCCAGCGGGAACCAGCGCACCGCAACTCGCCATTAACGCGATTGACGCAGGCTACCCGACGGAACGGGGCCGTGGGGGACATACGCGTCCTTGTGCTTGTGGTTGAGGGCCCCGCCAGCTCCGCCAACCCGCGGGTCCTCCCACACCTTTGCTGCGGCAAGCCTCTCTCTCAATGCCCATTGCGAGGAGTGTTGTCGTCTCGGTTGAGAAACCCGAGGCGTCGCTCCAGCTCTTCCTTGGCCACGAGCCTCACGGCAAGAACGTCATTGACGAGCGTGTGGAGTCGCCGCAGCTCTTCAGCCGACATGCTCTCAAACGACTTTCGTTCCATGAATCCCCCGGACTCACGAATTGTC
Organism: Bradyrhizobium sp. MI1.11; assembly: GCF_055811255.1. Classification (NCBI taxonomy): domain Bacteria; kingdom Pseudomonadati; phylum Pseudomonadota; class Alphaproteobacteria; order Hyphomicrobiales; family Nitrobacteraceae; genus Bradyrhizobium; species Bradyrhizobium sp. MI1.11. The sequence continues at coordinate 63,558 of NZ_JBVVPM010000043.1, read as the reverse complement.
TATAGCTCGCCTACAAGGGGGAAGCTGGCAACTAGTCGTCTGTGGAGCACGGAAGGTTAGAGGCGCCCGCGAACCTTAGCTGTTCTTCTGACTGATCCTCTCCGCCGTCGGTGCGGCGTGCCAATCCTTCTTTGCTCAGCTTCGAGCACGCGGTTGCGAAGGGCTTCGAGTTGGGAAAGTTCACAGATGAGTGCATCCAGGTACTGGCGGCGCAGGACATCTGCGCGAGCAAAATTACGCATGGAACGCCCCTAAAATAATCACACACAAAAACTGCGAGGTCGCTAACGCGGTAGAATATGGCCAGTACAGCCTTTGCATTAACTGGCGTCAAGATGCATCCACCGGATACAACGGACGGCTTTCGCTCAAATGAAAAGCCCGCCTACCTCGGGGCCGGCGGGCCTGTCTCAATGCCCATGCGTACCGCGGTACTCGTTACCAGTCCGCCATGGTCAATCGTACCGCGCTACCCGTTGAGGCCGGGTTACCGCCAGCCGCTCCACTCACGCGTTCGATGGGGGAAGTGTCTAGCTTTGCCCGATGTTTCGTGCGGCCAATTCCTGGTCCAGCTCCTTCAAGCGAACGAGTAGATTTTCAACGATCTCCATGCAGTCGGAATGCCTCAACGAGTGCACGCCACGCGCCGCCAGCTCGCGCTCCAATATTGTAGCCACTATGCTTTGGATGCTCACTAATCCCCCCGCAGACAAACATTTGCGCCGCCAGATACGGCTCAACAAAGAATTGGGCTTCACTCAGGGAAAGGCCGCAGCGTGGTTCCAGCCCCACTGCGGCCATCCCGGGCAACTGCAAATAGCTTGGTACTCAAATCTCGCCGGTGTTCCGACAGTAGAACACCCCGTTCCGAAAATGGACTCCGTACGACTACCGGTGGCGCCTTGTCACATTAGAGCGAACATGGCACGGCTGGCTTTCCAGCCCCAATGCTCCCGGCAGCCGATCCAATTGCGGATGAGTGCTAGGCCCGCCAGTGAAGGGCGAAAGAGCCCGCCACTGGCGGCCCCTCATATCAGTTCTCTAGCCACCGCAGGACTGCCACGGTGCGCCGGACCTGCCGCGGGTAACGCCTCGAAGAGCGACACGCTGGCTTGATTTTTTACGCCAGCCCGAATCATGCACTAAGTGGGTGAGCTTTGAAGGACAGCCATGAGCGAGGCTTCACATGGGAAGGCCTGCTGTAGTTCGGACCCTAACGGTCACAATCGACGGTGTTGCGCATCACGGGACATATTTCGTCCAGAACTCCATCGTGTACCTGCAGTCGGCGCTTGGAAGTAAGGCAACCCACGTGGGAGGGGTGCCGCCAGAAATGACGGCCAAGCTGCTCCTGTCTGAACTCGTTCGCACCGGCGCTGGGGCAACGCACTAAGATCAGAACCAGCTGCGGTTATTTTGAAAGCACGCCTGTTTGGTGCGGTCCCAGATGAAATCCCCGCCGCCGCAGGGTGGACGGGGGCGAGAGGTCGCCGGGCATTCGTTCCGAACCTTGGCTCCCGTGCCCCAGCCGTCAACGACACATGCGCCACCGCTTGTCCTGTGACAGCCCTCGCCGCAGCCACCCGCTGCGTGCGCCGGACTAGCAGCAGTGAGAACCGAGGTCGCGAGGAGCATTCCTTGTAAGATTTTGATCACTGCCAGACTCCTTGAAGCGAATGACCGGAGCGAGAAGGAAAGATCATAACTCCTGCCGTGCCTCTTAGCTACGATCAGCGCGGCGCGAAGTCCCCGGCTCCGCACGAACCGCTCGATGGCTGCGCTCCCCGTTCGAAGCTGTTGATCTAGCAATTTTTACAAACTGCAACCAGGTCAGCACAGCTGCATTTTTCGAATCATCCACCTGTCTCCGGACTGGAGGGACGTTCTGTTCCGGGGGCGCCTGTGAGCCACTTTTTCTCAGTCCTGCTATTGCTGACCAACTTGATGCTAACGCTATGTTTCGGCGTGGCAGCGTGGCGCGTTTCCGATGAGGGCGGCGCTGGTAACGCCATAGGAACGGCGTATGGCTGGATGCAAATCTCGGCGAACTGACATATCCGCCTCCCCCTTCGCACATATTTTCTAGCAATGGCGTATTGAACTCGCGCGCTGCTGAGCGCGGGCGACCAGTTGCCCTGCTATGCGGCGCGGCGCTGCTGCGCTCTCAAGGGGAAGGCGGTCCTGAAGCAGCTGACGTCTAGAGCGGGTGTCACAGCGGCCTTCGGTGTCCCGGCTGCAGATTGAGCTCCGGACATCATCGGCGCCGCTCAGGATGTCCGAGATGGGGCCCAGCAGCCGACATGGCTGCGTGCCGCTGATCCTCAGAGAACGGGTTCGTCGGAAGCGCCCGCGACCAACGCGGGGGCAGTCTCGCCACTGTCGATCGGAAGCGCCAAACAAGAATGGCTCAGCTCCAAGGGATTGGGGGAGCTGGGGCCCGACTGCATTACGCACTTTGGGGACGCGTGCCGGGAACACTCGGTAATCGGCGAAGCGTTCCAAACGCCGCACCGTCGCAAAGACTCAGCGGCCTCTGCCAGAGCCTCGGACGAAGCGAGGGGCGGCTAAAGTTGCCGTGCCAGAACTTCAAACAGAGCAACGAGCTGCGGAAACTGGAAAAGGCGTATGCCGCGATGGCGCTCGCGAACCGGGCGGAGCGGTTTCGACGGTGATCAATACGCGCCGCTCCGCTTCGCGCACGCGGGCCCGAAGACATTCCAGTTCGGACAATTGAGACGTAAGCCGTTCTTGACGCTCATGCAGCCGCACAGTGGCGTCAACCGCTAGACCGGGATGTTCACGCATGTCGTGTAACCCCCCAACCAAGCCTTCTAACATGCTTGGATCATGGCCCGTCGGCGGACCAATCGGGAAAATGATGCAACGGAGACTGAAATCCGCCGACGTTGTTCCAGCATCCACATATGTGAATCGTATGTTGCTGTTGGAAGTTAATTCTGCGGAGTGCATCAGGCGCCGCGCGAAGGCGCAGCCGAACTGTCCGGTGGTGAGCGCCATTCCGCGGCGATGCAGGGCTTTACGTTCGGTTGACCTGTTCCGGCTCAGCGACCCGGCTCTTCTCGCGAGTGGTCCGAACAAGAGACGCGGGGCTGGCTGGGATTTCGTCCACGTCTGCATAGACGACCATTCCCGCGCCGATTCTCCGAGATCAAGTTCGACGACCGGCGGCCGTACGCGAGCCGGACGAAGTCTAGATGACGCGTGTTCGGCCGCGGGTGCTATAATATCCCCTGGGCTGGGATGCGAAAGACATAGGGCTCCTCATCAGCCTCTGGTCCGCAGGACATAGCGCTGCGCAGATAGCGCGCCGGCTCGGATGCAGTCGTGAAGCGGTCTGCGGCATGCTGACCCGTCAAGGCCTGAAGCGCGGTCACAAGCTGCCCACGGCAACGCCTAAGATAAGGCCGACCCCGAAGCTGAGGGCGACGTCGTCGGCAGCTTGCGCCGGTCCAGTCGCAAAGAAGGTGTCGCGGAACGCGGCGGAGAGGCAGCAGCCCAAGCAATTCAGCAAGCAGCAGCTTTACGAGATACTGGCTGAGGCGGTCAAAAATACCGGCTAAAGAGGTCACCGCGAATGCCGTTGCGCTGCGCTCAGTATCCGGCTCGGCTCGACGGTTCGGCAGTCGTGCACCTTCCAAGTTCGTCTCATTCGGGTCAATCGCGTCGGTTTAGTCCTCCCGCGATGACTACCGGTTAGCCTCGATGAGCAGATATCTTCGGCGCCCATCGCAGGGTCTCAAACGGGCCAATTCCGGAAGTAACCGCATCATCCGATCACCCGTCGGTGTGAGCCAGCGCGGGCTCATTCGGACAACCCGGCTTTCCGAAGGCCCTCCGTCATCAGCTTCGCGTTTGATTGCCCACCCCGAGCGATCCACGCGGATATTGTAAAGGCGGGATCGAACTCAAGCAGATGCGCCGCCGCCTCACGGGCCTCAGCATCAAGTCCGACATGGGCGTAAGCGGACGCGAGACAGCGATGAGCTATTGAAAAGGAGGGGTTCTGTCGCAGGGCTTTCTTCCCTGCGACGATGGCCTCGTCAAACCGACCAAGCTCAATAAAGGCCAATCCCATCCCACCAAACGGCAAATATAGCTGCGGATTTACCGGGCTCATGCGAATGGCACGTTCAAAGCTCCTGACTGCTTCCTCCGGCAGCCCCGCAGCTATATAGACCCAGCCTCTGCCGCCCCATGCTCGATGTGAGTTTGGATTGAGCGAGACCGCCCGATCAGCCAATTCGACACTACTTTCGCAATCGCCGACCATGTATGCCGAGATAAAGGAAGCCCATGCTAACGTGTCTGCATCACTATCGTCGAGGCTCAATGCCAAGCGAAGCAGCCGAATTGCTTCCTTTCGGTCGAATTGAGGATCGGCAGCATAGCCCAAAAGGACGTTTCGCGTGTGGCCGACACCTGCCAAAGCTGCGACCAAGCCGAACTGAGAATCCAGCTCCAAAGCGCGATGAGCCAGCCTGATCGCCTCGGCCACCCCTTCACGAGTCGTCAGGTAATACTGTTGCAGGGCTCGGAGATAGAAATCATATGCGGTGAGGTTCTCCGGTCGGCGCTGCGTCGCCAGAGCAACCTCTGTTTGAAACAACTTTGGCTGAATAGCCGAGACAATGGCGAGCATGACGTCGTCCTGCAGCGCAAAAATGTCCGTCATGTCGCGCTCGAACCTGTCCGCCCAGATGTGCGTGCCCGTAGCTGCTTCAATCAACCGGCCCGTGATGCGAACTTTCCCCGATGCCTTGCGCACCTCCCCCTCGAGGACATAGCGCACGCCCAGCCTCCGTCCGACTTCCTTGATGTCGACCGCTTTGCCCTTAAAAGTGAAACTCGAATTGCGGGCGATCACGAACAGCCCTTTGAACCGTGAAAGCGCGGTCGTGATCTCCTCAACCATCCCGTCCGCGAAGTACTCCTGCTCGGGATCGCCAGACATGTTCGCGAACGGCAGCACGGCGATGGAGGGCTTATCGGGAAGTGCGGGAACGCTCTCGGGCGCATTGCCAGGGTTTACACCTGCGACCTTTCGCGCCTCCCGCACCTGTCCGACGAAGCGGAAGCCCTTGCGCGGTAGTGTTTTGATGAAGCGTTGTTCCTCGCCGGAATCGCCGATTGCATCCCGGGCGGCATTCAGGCGGGTTGTCAGCGCCGCGTCAGATACGCTGCGCCCATTCCAAATGGCTTTTATGAGGTCGTCCTTGCTGACAACCCGCTCCCCGTTGCGGATCAGATATTCGAGCAGGTCAAAAACCTGCGGTGTGATCGACACCGCATCGGTCCCCCGATGCAGCTCGCGCCGGTCGGTGTCCAATGCGTATTCCTCGAAAAGATAGCGCAAGCTGCCATTCCTTCGCGGGGTCGCCTCTGTACTAGCGCATGAACAGTAAGCCGCCGGTTAGAAAAATGTAAGCCACCAGTTAAGCGCGCCGGCGCATCTTGCGGCAACTTCTGCCTAGTGAACCAGTCCGGACAGGACACATCCTAATGAGCACGATCCACGAGACCACCGAGCTGGGGCCGGTAACCGCAAGGCGGCAGGTCTACAGTCCTCTCGAAACATATTGGAATGCATTTCAGGAGTGGCGCAAACGCCGAAGATTAGTGGCCAACTTGTGCGACCTAAGTGACAGGGAGCTAATGGATATAGGTATTATGCGCTGCGAAATCGACTACCTCGCTTCGCATCCAGGTTGCGATCCGCGAGGCGTCCTATCCGGCGAATGAATGTCGATATCTGGCAGCGGTGGAGGGTCGGAATGGTCACTATCAGAGGCGTTGTGGCGCTTCGGATATGGGTCAAAGGCTACCGTCGATAGCTCGCATCGCCTTATGGGCGAAAACCGGACTCGCTGTGCCATGCACATGCGTCGCGCGTAGTCTATTGCTGCGATCTGCTTTCAAGCAGCCGGTCGCGCACGTCCTCCGATACAAAACGCTCCGCCCGCTGCCATGCCTCGTCATTGTCGCCGCGGAACTGGAAGTATTTCCTAAACACGACGCGCTGGGATTTTGTATCGATAGCAACAGTCTGCGCAAACTGCACCAGCGTGCTCATCTTATGGAAGCCGCCGATGATCAGGATCTGCGCGCCTGCCTGTGACGCAGCGCGCAGCCGATCGCGCAACATCGGTCCATCGATCGGGCAATTTGAAGCGCAAGAGGACGGCACAAGTTCAAAACGGTGGTCCGCCGTGACATCGTCCCGCAGCGCGGTCATGAAGGCCCGCAATCGCTTTTCATGTACGGCCGTCTGATCGGTGGGCTCGTTCGACGTGTCTCTATACTTGAAATCGTCGACGGAGATAGCTAAAGCGTGGCTGGCGGTCTCGGCGGATGCATCTGCGATGAGGCTGGTTCCCAGGAACAGACCGGCTGCGGTAACAGCGTGCAGGATTGAGCTGTGGCGCATCGCGATGACTCGATCTCCTCGGCTAAACCCATCTTAGAAGATCGATTCTTTCCGTCTCCTGTCGAAGAGATTAATCGTTGGTAACGCTACGCGGCCGCCCATGGCAGCGCAGCGTAATGTCTGCAGTAGGTGGTCAGAAGCGGCCGTCGAGGCAACTTCAGCTATGCGACCGGTTTACCAGCGACAGCGGACATCACGGTGGCTGAGGCGCTCTTCAGCTTAGGGCCCCAAAAGCGACTTGCTTTGCTCCAAAAGATGGTAGCAACCCCGACTTAGTCATTCCGGCAGTCCCGCCTTGCGGATCCCCTCGATCGTTAAACGGTTATGCCGGTGCCACTGGGCGCCACGCTTCAACCATTCCGAAACTCGAAAATTCGGCTCGATCGCCAACAGGCGCGCAACCGCCTCCTTCACTTCGGCCTCACGTTCCAGATGAGCCAAGGCCGATGCAAGGCAGCGATAGGTCGTCGCGTAGGTCTGGTTCTGACGAGCGGCTTTCCTCGCAACCGCAACCGCCTCGTCGAAGCGCCGAAGCTCGATCAACGCAATTCCCATCGGCGCAAGCGCCAGGAAAAGCATGGGGTCGAGCGGGTTCAAACGAATCGTCCTTTCAAAACTTCGAACTGCCTCCGCGGCCTTTCCCCCAAACAGGTAGGCATACCCTCGCATATTCCATGCAAGAGCCGAATTCTGATTGAGAGCGACCGCACGATCCACCATTTCCGCCGCAGTGGGAAAGTCCTCTGTCAGATAAGAGGTCACAAAACCGACGCTGGCTAGGAAGTCGGGATCATCGTCGTCGATGCTGAGCGCCAACGAAAAGAGCCGTGTCGTCTCTCCCATCTCTCGGTTCAAGTCACTAGCCCAACCCTGCGCTATTCTGAGCGCGTGGCAGCTACCCGCCAGATGGGCGGCAAACCCATAGCTGGGGTCGATCTCCAATGCGCGTTCGCTCAACCCGAGCGCTTCGGCGAGCCCTTCATGGGTCATTGAGTGAAAATGTGGCTGCGCGCGCAGGCAGAGGTCGTACGCACTGAGGTTGGCTGGTCGACGCCGCGCCGCTAACTCGATTTCGGCCTTCTGTACGGTGGGCTCAATGGCGGAGACTACGCCTTCGGTGATCATGTCCTGCAGAGCGAAGACGTCGTCTAGTCTACCCTCGAAACGATCGGCCCAGAGGTGTGCACCCGTTGTCGCATCGATCAACTGGCCTGTGATGCGAAGCGTCCCCGCCCCCTTGCGCACACTACCCTCAACGACGTAACGGACCCCAAGTTCACGCCCCACCTGTTTGATATCGACAGCTTTGCCCTTGTAGGTGAAGCTCGAGTTGCGGGCGATCACGAATAGCGACTTGAAGCGGGAGAGTGCGGTAATAATTTCCTCGACGATGCCATCGGCAAAATATTCCTGTTCTGGATCCCCAGACATATTTTGGAACGGCAACACAGCGATGGAGGGTTTATCGGGCAGGTCAGGCCTTAGCGGGGTCTCAACGTGCTTGGATCTCGACGGAAGGTTGTCGTCGATCAGGAGCCGCCAGGCGAGCATCGGCTCGGCAATGTTCTTCAGCACTGCAGACCCATTTCGTCGAACGCCAGCCCGGCTTTGCCGCGAATTTGGCGTTGCGCGTCATCTGAGACGCAGATGCCCCCCGGTTCGGCAATCCCCTCGAGACGGGCCGCGATATTGACGCCGTCGCCGAAAATATCGTTCTCGTCGATGATGATGTCGCCAACGTGAATGCCGATACGAAATTCGATCCGCTTGTGTTGCGGCACACTGATGTTTTGCGCCGCCATGGCTCGCTGAACCTCAGCGGCACCCCTCGCGGCGTCGACCACGCTTGCGAATTCGACCAACATGCCATCGCCCGTGGTCTTTACTATCCGTCCGCGATGGGCGGTGATAGTTGGATCAATAAGGTTGTTCCTGAGCGACTTGAGCTGGGTCAGCGTGCCTTCCTCATCTGCACCCATTAACCGACTATATCCGGCGACGTCCGCCGCCAGAATAGCCGCAAGTCGACGCTGCAGGTGCTCCTTTGTCACGCAGGGACCTCAGACGAGTTCAGCTGCGCAGATCAAAGCATGCGGGACCTTCTTCGGCTAGGCTCAACGTCCGAATTGGGTCAAAAGCTGCGGCAGACGCCAAGTTGGATCGGCGCCGCGTTTGCCCCTGACGCCGACATGACACCACGCTCAATCGACCTCCGGCTAAGTGCCAACTGCGGACCAAACGCAACAAGCCTTACGCGAAAAATGCAGCCATGCTGACCTTGTCGAGCACCCGATCCGATGAACCTTTGTAAGATTTACAAGACCGATAGTGAACAGTTTCACACGGTGCGTCCTAGGGCCGGCGCTAAGGTGAGTAAAAGTCCCACGGGCGACACACTTTTCGATCGTCCGCAGCAATACATTTCTTGATGAGATTTCCGACCGCTATTTTCAGGGAGCTTCTATCCGACTTTGATTATTAGTATCCGGGATACCGGACGAATGCCGACCGCTTGCGCGGAGGATGATCTGATCCGATGGGATCCAACAGTGCAGCTTCGATATCAGACCGCTTTCTTGAGACAGCGGCGGACAATCTCAGGATCGCAAAGATTCTGGTTCAGATGGGTCTTGATCCGAACAACATCACCTACGACACACTACTGGACCGACTGCTGGAAATTGTGCTGGCCAACATCACGCTTGCCAATATGCTCGCCCTGGTTGGGGCCATCTTTCTTGTCGCTACCTTGCTGATGCATACAATCGTGCCACTGCGCGTTGCGAGCATGCTCGGCTGTATGTTCTTCGTTGCCTACGGCGCGCTCTCGGGAAATGTCGGGGCCTTCATCCTCTATCTGCTATTACTGCCGATCAATGCAATCCGCCTCCGCCAAATACTCAATCTGATCAAAAGAGCGCGTATTGCGACGGAAGGAGATACCTCACTGGAATTGCTCAAACCGTTCATGACTGAGCGCAGATATCGCCGGGGAGACAAATTGTTCAAGAAGAATGATGCAGCTTCCGAAATGTTTCTGACGGTCACGGGAACGTTTTTGGTCAAGGAAATCAGCGTCGAGCTTCCGCCGGGACGTCTCATGGGCGAACTCGGCTTCCTTACTCCCAATCAGCGGAGAACCGCTACCGTCGAATGCATCGAAGACGGGCAAGTGATGACCATTACTTATGAAAAGCTGCTCGAGATTTTTTTTCAGAATCCACAATTCGGCTATTACTGTCTTGTGCTGACCAGCCAGCGTTTGCTTGAGAACATATCGCGGCTGGAAGGAATTATCGCACAAGGAAAGGCCGCGCGGCAGACACCAGCCAGGTCATTGCCGCGAGCCTAGAGCTGAAGCACGCGATCGCCTCAAGCTCTGTCCGGTTCCGCACTCGGCGGGGCGATGGAGCCATCGCCTGGCTGGAGGCTCATTTCAAGCTGGCCGAGCAGTCATTCGGCGGCGAACTGGAGATCGTCGGGACTCTTCGCGACATCACGAAGCAGAAGCGCCTGGAGGACGAGCTGTCGTCGGCCAACCTGAAACTGGCGCAGCTCGCGACGACTGATGGTCTGACGAGGCTCGCGAACCGGCGCAGCTTCGATGCCTTCCTGAGGGAGGCCTACGCCCAACATGCCATCCTGTCGGTGCTGCTGATCGACATCGACGAGTTCAAGGGCTTCAATGACGCCCTGGGCCACCAGGCCGGGGACGGTTGCCTCCAGCGCATTGCCGAGGTGATCGGAAGCGCAACCGCCAAGACGGGAGGATTGTCGGCGCGGTATGGCGGCGAGGAGTTCGCGGTGATCCTGCCCGGCGTGAACGAAGAAAGGGCGGTGAAGGTGGCCGCCGCGATTCGGATGCTGGTCGCTCGTTTGCAGATCCACCATCCGGGCTCGCAACGAAAGTACGTAACGATAAGCGTGGGCGTCGCCGAAAAGAGAGACGCCACCACCGATGAGTTGGCGCTCACCCGTGACGCTGACATCGCCTTGTACCACGCAAAAGAACAGGGCCGGGACTGCTCGGTCGCAAGCTCCTCGCTTGTATCCTCGGGCCTGGAGATGCAGTCGCTGGCGCCCTCACTGGCCGATCTGGAGGGCGCTCGATAAGGGCGCCAGGCAAGCGAGGAGCGCAACGGATTGCGTTCGAGCGGGCTATTCCGGCGAGCCTGATGGCGATCGACGGAGCGTGGCGGCGGCTTGCACTTGGGGAAAGGCGGATCCGATGGCGGGACCAAGCTTTTGATCGAGGTTTCGTGGAGGGACTGCCTTTGAAGGAGTTCTTCCTCTCATCTAGCGCAGGTGCGTACTGGCGGCGGCAAGTCGGCGTGCCCCTCATCTGGACGGCGCTCGTGAGTCTTTTATCTCGGTGCGCGCTCAATTTCCGTCACTTTCGAGCGCGCTGGTGCCAACCGAGCCATCCGGTATGCTGATGCATCTCTTCGGCTGCATGGCAATGTTTCTGGGGGTCATGCGCATCGTATGCTCCCGCGACTTACCACCCGTGCGCCACTGGTCATGTGGGGGGGCATGCTGCGTTTAGCGGGGCTCGAGGGTATAGACAACAGAGCTTCACAGCATCAGCAAGGACATCCCGGCAATCCAGACGGTGCGGGAACCCCGAGCCGACAATAACGATCATCCAGTGATTAACGATCCCAGCGCGCTTTGGCCGCTTTCCTCGCTATCTCTTTCCGTTTTTTGGCCGTCATGCCTTCTGCTCGCGCTTTGCCGCCCATGCGCCCCAGAGCGACGGCGGCGGCATTCTTGCCGTCTTCGGTGGTGATGTCCTCGATCTCGCCCGCGGCGATCTTGGCGATCATGACGGCGTTGCCGATGGCGTCCGCGAGGCGCTTCTCGCCCTTAGGGACTCGGGGCATCGCCCTCTCCATCTTGCGGACCAAGCACATACCGCTTTGCCTCCAAAAAGTTGGCATCGAGATCGGATAACAGGAATTCAACAAGCTCTAATTCCACTGCGAACGATTGATCCCGTTTAGCCAGATCCTGTAGCTCCATCCGGCGATGTGCGAGAATGCCAGGTAGATTCTTTGCGAACTTTAGATTGCTGAATTCTTTGCTATATTTCGACCGCCAAGTCGGAACCGGGTTCCCTTCATAGACCGAGCCGAAATCCCGTCCCGTCCACATAGCCCCGCCACCGTTGAAGCTGCCGCGGCCCATATCCTCTCCCCTGCTTTGCTTCGTTCCATAGGATAACCTATGCTTAGCGGTAAGCTTTGCAAGGGAGTGCAAATATGAGCCGTAAAGGCCACTACAACGGGGGCGGAACACTCGTTGGCCCAAAGAATGCATCATGGTTTGGCCCGTCAAGCGGCAAGCCGGTTAGACCGAGAGCGAAAAAATTGGGTTTAGCGGCGGTGCAGTTTGCAAAATTTGAGAGGCAGGGCATCGCACCGAGTGACTGGGGGAAAGAACAAGCCATACTGAAAAAACAACGGCGCAAGAAGCCGAAGTAGCACGCAAAATTTAAACCAAGACAGCAGGCACTCTTCTTGACTCCACGGCCGCGCGGTACCTCACACACGACGCCGCCAGCATCCATCTTCTCCCGACGAGGTGAGGCCTGACCACAGAAAGCCAGCGTGCGAACCCGACGCGCGATCAACGGGCCGCCCTATCGGTCTTCTGCCCTGCCACCCACACATCGTGCGTCGGATCCTGCAAGGTGACGGATCGTGGTGGTACGGGCTCCGTGGAATTGAGCACAGACGATCGCCGCCGCTCCTGCCGCAATCTCGACGGCAGAGTCGACGAGCTCTTCGCGCGAGTGGCGGCGGCACTTTTTCGTCGCAGTCGCTTCGGCTCGCCCGCCATTTGCGTGGTCCGCGCCTGATCCGACGCCAGCAACCTGTGAGCTTACGTTCGAACCGCTAACCGCGCGTCTGCTTCCGCCCCGAGGTCGCAGGGCCGCAAACCCCTTAGGTGTGGATCGTGCCAAATTGGCGCCGTCACGGCTCGACTGATTAGCGACTTAGCTTGAGGACTAAATGCGCGGTGAATATATGAAAACCCGCCGGCGCTTCGTTCGCCGGCGGGGTCTCAATGCCCATGCGTATCGCGCGGTACTCGTCACCAATCCGCGAGCCCATTTTATACCTCGATAACTGTTTACCGCCGGTTAAGCCGCATGCGGCGAGCATGCCAACCCAACACTTTCGGTTGTGTGTGTTTGCCATCAACTTAGGCCAAAAAGCAGGAAAACCGAAGTGCCCCATTGCTGGAGAGGTTCTGGAAGTGAGATAACAGGCGCAGGGGTGCGAGAACAGGCGTGCTAATGCGATGCGGGTCCATCAGGACCTCGGTTGTCCACTCCGTTACCACAAGCGGCAACCAACCGTTCGCTGGCGCCTAATCCACCGCAACGACAAACGTTGAGTAACAATAGGTAGTGTCGATCGATTTGATTTCCTCTGAGGTATTTTCATGGTCAAGGCGAATTGTTTGACTGTACGAGCCTACGGCAGGCAACTGGATCAGCTTCGTGCCGAAGCATCCCGTATTGCACAAGCCAACAAGATTGACTGGTGGATCGAGCGAGCCGACAAGGGCACGCGGTTTTGTTTCGTGTATGGTTACGCCACCACGCGTTTTGCCTTGGTCTGCAAACGCTCCGCCGCCCCGGGCCTTTATAATTCCCCAAAATCACGGGGCACTGGGCTCCGCGCGCCCCCCATAACCCCCCCCGCCCCAAGCCCAATGGTCTTACGTTCTGAGGGGGGCGACGCCGTAGCCCTTAGTGACAGCGAAGATATGCCATGATCGGCGCCCGCTACATCTGATCATTTTGTAGGGCACGGCGTTTTTTGCACCGAACGTTGATCGAGAGCGGTGCGACAGACCTCAGCATTTCTTTCGTCCCGAACCCGAACTATAGAGTCTCGATCACTCAGTTCTGGTCGCACGAACATCAACTCTGCCGCGAGACGTTGCGCTTGCTCCGCCGCTCCCTGGAGATCTTCTAGGATCATACCACCCTGATGCTGACATACCGAATCGGTGAGAAGGTCAAAGTCGTAGTAGGGCATGGAAGACCCTGCTGATCGTGCAGCCCCTCGCTGAGCTTAGCTAAACCTTGCCACGCGCGAATTATCGCATGTGAAAGGAAAGCGATTTTCTTCGGCAACGACGCAACCTCGGCACTGGGATGCCCGAGAAGTTGCTTCGAGCACGTCGGCGATTCTTGCAGTGCAACATTCGACCAGCTTGGATCGCTCGGTATTACCTGCACCGCAGATGGTTCTCAAAGCTAGAAGGCACCGTGCGTGGCTGCTTTCGCTTCCTCATCGGACGGCGACGTGGTTGCTCAATCGAGGTCCAGCTAAGCCAGCCGACCACCGCAACCATGAGTATCCGGACCTTCTCTTCATTAAGCTCGCATCCCGGAGGTCGGAGGCAATGGTTTGACCGCGAGGTCCAAACAACCTGCTCGAAGAGCCGTGTTCGACGGCCAACTCGGCGGGCGACGCCACTTTTTGGCCCTCGAATGAGGAACGCAGCATAGTGCCTAGAGGTGAGGGCGATCGGCGCAAACCGTCGGAATTGCGCAAGTCTCAGGGCGATCGCCGTCAGTGGACGACCGGCGACTTCCGGACTCATTTCGTCTCTTGAAAGTCGGCGCTTTCAGCCGGATACTCTGTCGACGTTCCTTGGCCATTGCATCCCGAGGAGGCATCATGGCTGTTCAAATCGTAATGGACCATACCGGTGATAGCCGTCATTCTTTTGACTCGAGCGACGCGCGAGCACTGAAAGACGCAGAGCAACGGTTCCGGGAATTGACGAATGGTGGCTTCACTGCCGCCGTTAGGACCGGTCCAGGTCAGATCTCACGACTGCGAGTCTTCGATCCGGCGGCGGAAGAAACGGTGTTCTTTCCCCGGCTGATCGGCGGCTAGTCGGTCGGTGTCGTGTTTGCGCTTTTCGCTGTCACGGCGGGTAACCGCTCGCGAACGAGAGCCGCAAAGGCCCTCTTCATTAGACACGGCGCCGAGAAGACCCCGGAGGGGCGCTCTCTGCAGCTCCTGCGACGCTGGCTCTCGCCGGCGCAACAGGCGCAGTACGCCCATAAGGGCTATTTCGACGTAGTCGGGGGCGAGACCGGCAATCGTTACAGGATCTACACCGGCGCCTCGACGAACGTCTGCGAGATTGACGCGAATGGTCGGCCGACGGTGGGCCTGTGTTTCCTGCCCCGAGGCAATGTGCCGATCGGCGACGTCATGCTGGCTCAGAAGATCGCTCTCGAAAGCTGTGAGAGCACCGCGCTTGCAGTAGCCCGAAAGTTCACCCCCAGCGGCTTCCTCTTCAGCCGCTCCCGGCCGCTTCGGTAAGCTGCCAAAGCGGCTCGCCTGCGAGGGACAGCTGCCCAGAAGTACCGCAGCGCCCGTCAAACGTCCTTCCATGTTATTGCGGGGCACGCCCCTGAAACAGCCGGCCTCGCCGTCCACACCCGTCGGAACAATTTCCTGTCCACCACGCTCCGTAGTTAGTCCGATACTTCGGAAGGTGCGCTGCAGTGTAGTGGAGACGCGCCAACGCGCCGTCTATCGCTCTGGAGACTGAAGAGGACCAGCCGCCAATTCGAGCACGTGGGATGGTGCAGCAGGCGCTGGCATTTCGACCAAGCTTAATAAGCCTCTCGGCGAATGATGCTGTCGCGAATCGCCGCACGTTGCGCAGGAACGTTCCCAAATGTAGCTCGGTTATTGGATCTCTCAGATTCGAGGACAACACATGGCCTCCCGCGGAAAGCTAGACGAGCGTTCGAAGCCGCAGCTCGCAAGCGTCTCACTAGGGTCGACATTGGCTTTGATCGGGGTCGCGCTGATAGCAGACTACCTTTTGCCGGGGCGCGCAGAAGTGCAAAGTCCTTCGATCGTCCCGTCGACCGTCGTCCAAAAAGCAGAGGCTAATGAACAAGGAAGGGGTCGTGAGGCAACCACACCTTCGGAAATACCGCCTCGTGGCTGGAAGGATATCCTCCTGCGGGTTTACGCAAACATCTCCAAGCACCGCATTCTCGCGCTTGCCGCGGGGATGACCTACTACAGCATCCTGGCTATCTTTCCCGCCATCGCCGCGTTGGTCGCGGTGTACGGCCTGTTCTCGGACCCAACCACGATAACGCGGCACCTGGATCAGCTAGGCGCGCTTTTGCCTGGTGGGGCGATTGACGTTGCACGCGAGCAACTCACGAGAGTTTCTTCCAAAGGTTCTCAGACGCTGGGGATTACCTTTCTGATCGGCTTGGGCACATCGCTGTGGAGCGCGAACGCCGCCATGAAGTCGCTGTTCGACACATTGAACATCGTCCACGGCGAGGATGAGAAGCGGGGCTTTTTCAAGCTCAATGCCGTCTCACTGTTCTTTACCCTTGGCGGCATTGTGTTCGTCATCGCGGCGCTTGCATCCATTGTCGCAGTTCCCGTTATTCTCAGCTATGTCGGCTTGTCCAGCGCCGGCGACTTGATGCTTCGCATAGGACGATGGCCGGCGATGTTCCTCATCCTGACGCTCGCTCTGGCGATCATCTATAGATATGGGCCGAGCCGTGAGACGGCGCGCTGGCGATGGATCACCTGGGGCAGCGCAATTGCCGCCCTCCTTTGGATTGGCGTTTCTGCCGCGTTCTCTTGGTACGCCTCGAACTTCGGCAAGTTCAATGAAACCTACGGCTCACTCGGCGCCGTGATCGGTTTCATGACCTGGCTGTGGATCTCCGCCATCGTGGTCCTTTTGGGCGCCGAGATTAATGCGGAGATGGAACATCAGACCGCTCGCGACACCACGACCGGCGCCTCGAAGCCCCTCGGCGCCAGAGGAGCGCGGATGGCCGACACAGTAGGCTCTGCACAGGGATGAAAACAGCTACGGCCGCGTCCGCCTCGGGCGAGGAGGGCTTGGCCGCTTTCGACTGCGGCCCAGGCCATTGCGTGCTGGTGACCGACATCAACCTTGGCAGAAATCGAATGAGCGGCTGGGAGGTCGCCCGTAAGAGCGCGGGAGAGACATCCCGGAATAGCCGTCATCTACGTGACTGGCGACAGCGCGCACGGTTAGTCATCGCAGGGCGTTCCTCACAGCGTACTGATCGGAAACCCTTCGCGCCGGCGCAGATCGTTACCGCAGTGGCACAAGCGGCGACCACAGCCCTGCGGTAAATGTCGGCCTCTGGTCCATCATGATGTTGTGGAGACTAGCACCCGCTGGCAACGGACCGCATCACCCCCGCTTGCGTCTTCCGAGCTTCCTCTCCTGGCGCTTGCGGCTGTTGCCGACCTTCTTGACTGCCTTCTTGACCGCAGCGGTCGATCGCCCGGTCTTCTTGGCCTCATAGTGAACCTCATGATTCTGACCATCGGCTACGCGCGCGGATCCTGCTTCCGTCCGCGTGCCGATTTCTTGTTGTCGCCATGTCGGGTCCTCCTCTTGAAGACCCGCTATGCAACGCACCAACGGATTCCTGAGTTCCGGCGCGCGGGCCGTTCAACGCTCATCGCCGATCACGCCCGGATGGTTGCGGAAATCGGACCTCATGTGTACGCAAATGAAATAGGTTCAGAAAATGCCCTATTTCATTTATGCGCGCGACGGTGCGTGCCGGATCATATTGAGATCGAGAGACGCGGGCTGCGGCCGAAAAAGAAGGTTGCCGAACTCCGCGACGTGGGCTGCTTTGAGGTCGAGATCATCCAGAAGCCTGAAGAAAAAGCTGCTGAGCGCTCTCCCCTGCTCGCCGACGAGCTGCGCCGCCAGGCCGACGTCTTCACCGGTGTCGTCGAGTTGCAGTCCAAGCTTGGCCGCGATCCGTCCGAACGCCCCGCCCCCGCAGCGGGATTATCATTGGGATGATCAGTGCGGTCGACGTCCAGTCTCGATGCAACCGCGTGCCCGCACATGCCCCGCCCCCCGCAGCCTAAGCAAGACAACAAGGATCGAGACCATCAAAACACCTAGAACTTCTTTGCCGAGCTTTCTCCCACATCACCATCTCCATCCGGCGGGCTCTGAACGGCTGGTGCGAGAACATCATCCAGTTCCTGATCCCTGCGGCGTGCAGACGTTGCTTTGGCGCAACAACTCTTATGTTCCGCTTTGGAACAGATGCTTTGGACTCACCCCCCGGAGCGAGTTCTGGAATCATCGCTGCTAACCGGGGCTGAAAGTGCTCATTCCGTAAACAATCAATTTTCCCGGCAGGCCGCAGGATCCATTCAGATCCTGCGGCCTTTTTCATGACCGCGGCGGGCGGTTTGAGCTGCTGCCGGTTTGATGGACACCGGGTAAACTGATCCAAACTTTGCGCTCGAACTCAAACGGGCTGACATAGCCGGTTGTCGAGTGCCTGCGGGCCGTGTTCAAGGAACGACATCATCGAACGATGAAGTCCGGAATTCGCTCCACGTTCCAGTGAACCAGATGGAAATTGCTGATTAGGGGCGGCCTGAACAGCAAGCGGCTTGCAGCCGCTGGCTGCTCGGCTTGAGGCGCAGAAGGAATACGCTCCAAACTGCAAAATGGTGGGTGGGCGCAGCCTGCAAAAGCTAACGTGTTTTTTAGCGGCCACAATACGCGACTGGCGACCCCGACGCTCACTCGAGTAAATAGCGCTTTTGGCTACAGGACGCGTTACCTTTCTTTGGTTCTGGGCAGCATAGCGCGCGTGAGCAAGTCCAATCCGCCGACCATCAACCTGACATCAAAGTGAAATCTCGCCGCCTTCGGAGACAGGCCACACAATAAGACGCTCGTGTTTTCTCTCGTTGGGGCGGATGATCAACGTCGGACGGCACGATGGAGGGTGTGCGCTGATGCGCTGCGCCGCCCAGTTGACTTGCAACGCCAGTATGTGGGCACGGACTGAGGTTGCGGAGCACCTGCCCCCTCGGAGGCTTAGCTCACGCTTCCACTGTGTAACTGGTCCAACTTGAGGTGAAAACGTTACACCGGTCGCGTCGGGACTTGACTGAACTCCGTTAAAGGGCGGAGCGACATGTTATTCTAAACCATCTTTTGTGATGTACAGGAGACCGGATCATGATTCCTCAAGATCGGTTTCGCAGCCTCTTTCATAAATATTTGCTCGCGCTTTTCGTGGCTGTCGCTATCCCGCTGGCCTTCAACGGCGTCATCGAAGGATGGTTCGGCTATCGCGATCAGCGCGATAGGCTTGATCAGTGGCTTGGTCTCCAATCGGCATCTGCGGCTGCCGAAATACACGATTTCATCCACGGTGTCACAACTCAGCTTGGATGGCTGGTTCAGCTTCCGTGGACTGAGGAGCCCGACGAACGCCGGCGAACCGACGCGTTGCGCCTCCTACGACAGGCGCCCGCCATCACCAGCCTTACGCTCCTCGACGGCAATGGTCTGGAGCGTCTCTACATTTCGCGGATCGGTCTTAATCGCATTGAGAGCCGCGCGGATCGATCAGCCGATCCCGCCTTGGTTGGTGCCCGGGTAGCTCAGGTCTGGTTTAGCGAGGTCAGCTACAATCGAGGCTCCGAACCGTACCTGACGGTGTCGATTGTCGGCAATCGACCGGCTGTCGGCGCTGTCGTCGCCGAAGTCAACCTCAAGCTGATTTGGGACGTGATCTCCGCGATCAAATTTGGAAAAACCGGCTACGCCTTCGTTCTGGACCGTTCGGGCCGTCTAGTCGCCCACCCCGACATCAGCCTCGTTCTGCGCGGGGCGGAAGAAGCAACCTCCGAACCTTTCCGCGCCATACGGGACGCTATAGGGCCCGGACGAGGTTTCGCAACGACCCGGGATGCACAGGGGCAATATGTTGCTGCCAGCGCGGCTCCCGTACAGGGACCCGATTGGACAGTCGTGGTCGAGCAGCCCCTATCTGAAGCTTACGCGCCGCTCTATGCCGCCCTATGGCGGACGGTCATGCTTCTTGCAATGAGCAGCATACTCGCAGGCATTCTGGCCTATGTACTGGCGGACCGGATGACGGTGCCGATTAAATTGCTCGAGGAAGGCACGGAGCGGATTGGTGCCGGGTCCTTTGACCACCGCATCTCGATCCACACCCGGGATGAGTTCCAGCGCCTCGCAAACAGTTTCAACAGAATGGCATCCGAGTTGGAGCAGGCACAACAGCACCAGGAGCGGATAGCCAAGCTCAAGCGTTTCCTTGCCCCCCAGGTCGCCGATCTCGTCGATAGAGCTGGCGACGACAGTGTACTGGACGGCCGCCGTACGGAAGTCGTCGTTGTGTTCTGCGATCTGAGAGGTTTCACCGCGTTTTCAGCAGGAGCTGCGCCTGAAGAGGTCATGAGCGTTCTGTCGGAGTACTATGAAACCCTCGGCAGAGTCATTGCGGAATTTGAAGCAACGCTCATTAACTTCTCTGGAGACGGACTGATGGTTCTGGTGAACGCACCTGTCCCCATCGAAGAGCCTGCCTTGAGGGCGATCGATCTCGCCGTCGACATGCAGCAGAACGTGCAAGCCCTGATCGCCGGCTGGCGA
This sequence comes from Bradyrhizobium sp. MI1.11, assembly GCF_055811255.1. NCBI lineage: Bacteria > Pseudomonadati > Pseudomonadota > Alphaproteobacteria > Hyphomicrobiales > Nitrobacteraceae > Bradyrhizobium > Bradyrhizobium sp. MI1.11. The sequence goes on along the minus strand of NZ_JBVVPM010000043.1, from coordinate 43,604 downwards.
TCGCATGGCTACCACGTTGGTTTCGGAGTCGGCCTTGCCAGCGGGCCCGCCACAGTCGGCCGGATCGGCTACAAGGACCGGCTTGACTACACCGCTATTGGCAGTGTTGTGAATCTCGCTGCCCGACTGTGCGCATCTGCCGCAGACAAGGAAATTCTGATCGACGCCGAAGTCGCATCAGCCGCCAAAGGCAAGCGGCCCCTTGAGGAGCTTGGGGACCGCAAAATCAAAGGATTCGACGAAGCTATTCCGATCTTCGGGATATCCTTCAGCTGTCTGTAGCAGACCGCCGGATGCCTGCGCAACCTCGTCGAGGACTGTTTGGGCATTCAGGCTATGCTCTGGCATCGGCCGACGGCAGCGGGATCGTAGCCATGAGGTGCACCAACTCCAGAGCGGTAACGCTACAAAGACGTGCCAAGCGGCGTGATGTCCTGCTTCTGATGGCAGGTGTTGCGACCTGGACAACTAAGTCGTTTGCGCAGAAACCGTCCATGCCCGTCATTGGCTATCTTTGTCCGGAGTCGCCCGAACTCTTTGCCAGTCGACTTCAGGCTTTTCAGCAGGGGCTTGGAGAAGTCGGGTTTGTCGAGGGTCGCAATGTAAAACTCGACTATCGATGGGCCCGCGGTGAGTATTCTCGATTGCCTGCGTTGGCTGCCGAACTGATCACCCGCGATGTGGATATCATCGTCGCACCTGGTGGCGCTCCCGTGGCACTCGCCGCCAAAGCTGCCAGTTCGACCAAGACGATCGTTTTTGAGATGGGCGGCGATCCCGTCCAGTTACAGGTGGTCGATAGTTTGTCGCGGCCGGGCGGAAACATCACGGGAGTTTCGAGCCTGAGTGTCGACGTTTCGCCAAAGCGGCTTGAGTTTATGCGCGACCTGGTGCCCACGGCGACGAAACTAATGGTAGTCGCCAACCCGACAAGTCCGACCGTACAGTCACAATTGCAGAAGCTTCACGCAGCTGCAGACACCCTGGGCGTTCGATTGGATATTTTGGACGCAAGCAAGGAAGATGAGTTTGAATCTGTGTTCGATACCGCCTCTAAGGACCGGGCAAGTGGACTTGTGTTTACCTCCGATCCCTATTTTGCCTTTCGCAGTTCGCGGTTGGCGGCTCTCGCAATAAAGTATCGCGTGCCCGCAATCACACAGACACGAGACTTTGCTATTGCGGGAGGTTTGATGAGCTATGGAGGAGACTTCATGCAATCGCACCGGCGCGCGGGGATCTATGCCGGTCGGATCCTGTTGGGGGAGAAGCCATCTGATCTTCCAGTCCAGCTCGTTACGAAGGTAGAACTCGTTATCAACTTAAAGGCAGCCAAACTGCTAGGTCATACGCTCTCCTCTGCATTACTTGCTGCGGCGGATGAGGTGATCGAATAAATACGCTTCCAGCTGGGGGCGCGGCAGCGGGTTCCCGCTGCAAGGCCAATATCTGAGCGCAAATTGCGTATCGGTCGTCTGCCAAGGGTCTTGGCTCTGTGAAAACGCCAAGACGCTCAACCAGCGAGAGACTATTCGTCCGAGACTTTTTGCCTTCACATTGGCACGGAACTCAAGTCGGAGGCCGAATTGGAGAAACTTATTCTCGCGGCGTTTTGATTTTTCGCGTTTTTACACGGCCAGGTCAAATGGCGACATTCAGGTTCGGCCGCCGACGTCGGCCAGAAGCGGGCATTGCAAGCGCGGGCATCCGTCAAAACGTGTTTGGCACTGCCGTCTGATCCGACGTACAGTGTGCTCTCGTTGAGATAGTGGGCCATGGTGCACGAGCGGCCAGTCTGGATAGAGCGGAGGTTGTCGGCGATATTGGCTGCTGACGTGGCTGACTATTCGCGACTCATGCACCGTGACGAAGAAGCTACACATGCCAAATTCACTATACTCCTAGAAGGCAGCGTCGCGCCCGCGATCTCCGAACACGGCGGTCGCATCGTGAAAAACACCGGCGACGGGTTGTTGGCAGAATTCCCAAGCGCGGTCGAGGCAGTTCGGGCTGCTATACAATTCCAAGCCCACGTGAAGGAACTTACAACCGCGGACGAGGAAGATAGGCGTATTGCTTTCCGGGTCGGGATCAATGTCGGCGACGTTATTGTCGAACCGCATGATGTATTTGGCGATGGCGTAAATATTGCCGCAAGGCTTGAGAGTATCGCAGAGCCTGGCAGCATCTGCATCTCGTCTTCTGCCTACGATTATATCCAGGGTAAGGTCGGCGTTGAGTTCGCCGACCTGGGAGAGCAGATCCTCAAGAATATTGCCCGCCCGGTCCGAGCCTACGCCATGGTCCGTGACGGACCTAGCGCGGCACTCCAGGCTGACGGCGCCAAGCGGAGCCAGCTTGCGCCGCCTCGCCGTTCGATCGTTGTGCTGCCCTTCGCCAATCTCAGCGGCGATCCTCGTCAAGACTACTTCGTCGATGGAGTAACCGAGAGCCTGACAACTGACTTGTCGCGCATCTCAGGTTCATTCGTGATCGGCCGACACACTGCCTTCACTTACAAGGGCAAGGCGATCGACCTCAAGAAGATCGCGCGCGAGTTGAACGTCCGCTACGTGCTCGAAGGTTCGGTCCAGCGAAGCGGCATCCGGCTTAGGGTGAACGTGCAGCTTGTCGACGCCGAAAGTGGCAATCAGATTTGGGCCGAACGGTTTGATAAGCCCGTCGCCGATCTGTTCGATATGCAGGACGAGATCGTTGCCCGGCTCGCCAACGCGCTAGATGCTGAGCTCATTGCAGCCGAGGCGCGGCGAGCCGAACACGTCCTAAGCCCTGACGCGATGGACCTGTATTTTCAAGGCATCGCCTTCGCAAACCGAGGGACCACTCCAGAGTACCTGAGGCAGGCGCGCGGCTTCTTTGAACGGGCTTTGGCGCTGGACCCCGATTGTACCGAGGCGCTGGTAGGCAGAGCGGGCGTGGATGAGGCAACTGCCACGGCCTTGTTAACTGATGACCCAGCTCCGCACCTTCTTGTGGCTGAGGCGATGTTGACCAAGGCTCTGTCGCTTTCTCCGCAGCATGCGTTGGCGCACCTGCGATTGGGTATCGTCCTCATTCTGACGAACCGCGCGCGCCAAGGTATTGCTGAATGTCAGCGCGCGCTGGCGCTGGATCGCAATTTGGCCCATGCCCACGCCTGGATCGGTCTGGCGAAAGTGTATATCGGTCATGCTGCCGAAACGGAGACTCACGTCCATGAGGCCCTCCGGCTGTCCCCTCGCGACGCCCGCAGCTATATTTGGCTGCTGATCGCTGGCCTAGCCAAGTTTCACCTTCACGCCGACGCCGAGGCAGTAGCTTGCCTGCGCCGTAGCATTGAGACTAATCGAAATCACCCGCTCGCGCATTTTTGGCTCGCCGCTGCGTTGGCGCGGCTTGGCGCGGCGGAGGAGGCGAAGCGCGTGGCGCAGATGGCACTTGTCCTCAATCCGAGTTTCACTATTCGACGCGCCCGCACCCATCTGCCCAGCGACGATCCGGTTTACGTCGCCGGACGGGAAGGTCTGTATGAAGGGCTGCGCTTGGCAGGTGTGCCAGACGGCTAATGTCCGATGTGGATCAAAAGCAGCGGCAGAGGGCGCATGAGACGGCGCGAGCTAATCACGCTTGCAGGCACCGCGATTCTCTGGCCGTTCGCGGCGCGCCTTCTTCGAGGACGACACCTAATGCGAGCTAACCTGTGAGATCCCGAATAGTTGAGCTTGATCCAATAACTAGGTGCGCCGATCAATGTCCGTTCTGGAACGCGGCCATCGGCTAGAACCGGGTAGCGCTTGCAAGAGCCGCAATGAGCTCCCGTGGTCTCATGGGCTCTGCCTCAGGCAGAACTAGCGAACATGTGGCAGCTTCACGCGAAACTCCATTACATCACTGACTTCAGGTGCAAACATGCGTGCTTGCTGAAATTCGGCGGACTGCCTTAGTTCGTCTTGACGAACTCGTACGTTCCCTTCTCGTGGCCAATGACCTGGCTAATGCCATCGAGGTTGCTCTTGAGCGGTCGATGTAATGACGAGCGCGGCCTGGAGACCTTCAAATTTCCCCGTCCCACCAGTTATGGTGCAATTGTTGGAGTATCCAGGCATCCAGTCGCACTGCTCGAACAGTTGATCGCCGTCCGTGTCGACGTAAGTGCACAACCTCTGAATCTCTGCGGTCTTTGGCGACGAATCCGTAAGGCGGCTGAGCTGACAGCGCCCGCCCACGTTGAGTACAGGGTTTCCGGCTTCGTTCGAGGCTGCCATGGCTTGGTTTATGAAGACAAACTCTCTGCCGCCGATCGGCATTGGAATCGGCGTGGCGGTGAATATGACCGAGACCCAGCCTTCCGGCGGCACGGTCTGAGCAATGGCACTCGCACTGGTCAGAACGGCAGCGACCAAAAAACAATGCGATGCGTACGCGATTGATAGCCGTCGTTCCCTCCCCGTTAGTGATGGCGCAAAGAACTAGATGCGAGCTGACCGGGCCATGCCTTGAGGAACCCAAGGCAAGAAACAGAACTTCAACACTGAGCAGAGCCGCGTTGCGGCGTGTCGTCGCAGTGCGCGAAGACGCGTCAGCGTGACTGATCCATTTCGTGCTGCGGAAGCACATCAGCTGTGGGGCCAGAAGCGATGTTATGGCTGATGCCGGCGCACTTCCGCCTGGGCCGATAATCGGACTTACTTGGTTTCGGCAACCAGTTGGCAAAAGCCTTATGAGCTGCCCTGATCTATTTGTCGCCGAACTGACCGTCGATCAAAGCGATGTCGACTCCGAACGATCGTCTTCGGGCCGATTGCGGACATTCTAAGAGGCCTGTGACATCGCCTGTTTCCCGGATGCGTCAGGTGACGTAGAATGTCGCCGCCCTTTGAAGCGGGACGTGCCGAAATCACCGCCGAGGCAAACAAGCAGCACTGATGCTATCGGCCGGCACGATCTCGAGAGACCGTTCTTTTTGCGGTTTCGCACCACCGTTCACCACGAACTTTGCGCGCTGCTATGGCGGCGGCTCGTTTCTTCAGCTTCAGGAGAAGAGCGATGAACAAGATTGATCGAAGGTCAGCGCTGGGAATCGGATTGGCAACGGCATCCGCGGCCATGCTGAGGCCGGCCGCCGCTCAAACCACGGGATACAAGGATACGACGCCGTGGCCAGGTGTCGTGGTGCGTGAATATGAAGGCGAGACACCGTCGCTGATCCCGGGTTTCAAGTCAGTCTCAATGCGCGATATCATCATGCAGCCGGGATCGAAGACCATGGGGCCCCCCATGATGAATGCCATGGTCTGCCATATCACCGAAGGAGAGCTTCGGCTTGAGCAGGACGAAAAGACCTTCACCGGTAAGAAGAATTTTGTCTGGACCTGCAACAAGGACACGAAGGAGCAGGCTTTCAACGATGGGAACGTGGCCGCGATTATGCGGATCACGGACCTGAAGGCTTAAGTCTCGTTTCTTCGCAAGAAATGGATTTAGGAGCGAAATGGCGCACGCGGGGGCGCGCGCGGGACCGCTACGTGCCGATCGCGTCGGTTCGCCCTCTGACGGTGACTTCCGGGTTGCGGCGAATTCTGGATATGTCGCTGCGCCAAACCGACGGGACGGGCCATGACTTGGCCTGCTCGACCAATGTGGCCGCTCTCGCCGCTGCTAACACTTGCGCGACGGCTCGCACTTCAGATTAGATGGGTCGCGCGGCTCACTGTCCAATTTTGAAGGAGGTGTTTCATGAAATACATGCTCGAATATACAGTCCGCACCGCCGGCCTTTCCTTTGACCAAAACTTTGCAGGATCGCAATCGCTTCTTACTGCGTTTAGCAAGTGGAAGCCGGATGAGGAGAAGGGGCTGACGATACACGCGTTCGTGGCGAACCTGGCCGGACGAGGCGGCTATGTTTTGGTTGAAGCCAGCGACCCTAAAGCCATCACCGCGTTTGTGGCAAAGTACAACTTCTGGAATGACATTGATGTCGTTCCGGTCGTCGACATCGGCGAGTCAGTGCCGATAAACGCAAGTTCACTCGAATGGGCGAGACAAGCGTCCAAGGGCTAGTTCGTGGACAATATGAAATCCACGAGCGCTCCGACAATTGGTCGGGACGTCTCAATTCAAAGACTACCGCAACATGAAGAGCGAGAGCCGATGTCCGAATTGGGTCAGAGGCGGTGGTCGGTCGCTGAGTGCGGCGACTTCTGGTCTATTCCCACTCCTGACATTTCGCTGCGGTGTGTCAACCAACGCAATGGACCACAAGCCGGCCTGGCGGCTTGCGATACCGACAAGTCCGGGCAAAGCGCCCTGCGACTCGCCTCACACGGAACGGAGGCCCATGCGCCATCAATGATGCTTGACTGGAATCAATGACGGCCCGCTGTGGTCAACCGGCAATATCTCGAACAGCACATGCACCATCGGCGCGTCGGTCTTATTGAAGACGGTGTGATTAACGTCGCCCGTCTCGAAGAAGAAGTCGCCCGGTCCGTAGACGATTGTCTCATTCGGCAGGACATACGTCATGTAGCCGGACGTCACCTGCCGAATGCCAGGCCCGACATGATTATGCTCGCCCACCTGCCCCCCAGGTGCAAGCGTGAGCTCGGTAACCCGGAGCTTGTACTTTCCGTTGATCTCAGAGAGGAAGCCGCCGAGCGGCGCCTCGAATTTTATTTTGGCGACCAAGCCTTTGGTATCGACCCTTACCGGGCTGCCTGGGGCCTGCGCTATTGCTTGGTACGGCTGCATCGCCAAGGAAATCAACGGCAATGACGCGATCGCCTGCAAAACGTCTCGCCTCTTGTGTTGGTTACTGGACATGAAGACCTCCTGTTGGGCTCGACAGTGGCGAACTGAATTAATCACCCAAGCCGCTTCAGGCGGCTAGTCCAAAAACTGCACTACTGCGCGTGCGCCTTCCGTGCTACTTTGCAATACGCGTCTGTATGGCCAATGATATGCACCTGTATGGCCAATATTGCCCAGTAGCCCGCGCAGCGGAGATTCTTGCGGATCGCTGGACTGTGCTCATCATCCGCGAGCTTCTCGCGGACGTAAAACACTTCAACGAACTCGAGCGCGGTCTTCCTCACATGTCGCGCACGCTGCTTACCGAACGGCTGCGGCGGCTGGAGCAAACGGGCGTACTGGAACGGCGGGGCGCGTCGCGCGGTAAGCCGACCGAATATCGTCTGACGCCGGCTGGACGAGAGCTCCAGCAGATCATTGATCTATTCGGCGAGTGGGGAGCGCGCTGGGCCTTCGGTCCTCCGCGACCGAGCGAGCTTGATCCGATCACTCTCCTGTGGTGGATGCGCCGGCGGGTCGCGGTCGATCGTTTTTCGCGCCGTCGCGTCCTGCAGTTTGAATTTCGCGGCGCGCCACAGCGCGCCTATTGGCTAGTTATCGATCCCAGCGATATCTCGGTCTGCCTAAAGCATCCCAGGTTCGAGGTGGATGTGATCGTAACCGCCAGCATTATGACCTTTTACCAGATCTGGCTCGGCCGCTTGTCCTTGTCGGATGCCCTCGGCAAGAACCTCGTCTATCTTGACGGTGCGCCGGCTGATATCCGCGCATTCCCAACCTGGTTCACCTGGAGTCCCATGGCGGAGACCGTGCGCGCGGCACTAAGGGACCGTCGCATAGCTCGTATCAGACAATCTCGACGACCAAGGCTGGAGACGAAGGCCCTCGCACCCCAGAAAGCGTCGTGAACCGCCTCAGGCTTGTTCGTCAAGCAACCCACCTTCAGGCCTCTTGCGTAGCGCGATCACCGCCTGGCGGCGCCACGCTCCATGACCGCTATCGTTCAATCATGGATCTGCCCTGAGTTCGCGACTTCCTTCCTGCCCCCGGCTTCGCTGCACTGCCCCATTCGACGCCTTCGGGCCAACGGCAGACGACGTGCGCACTGCCTACCACTTGAATGAAGCAGCCACCTCGTAGCTCCGGGGTGCGCCCAGGATGATCTGGTCGGTGTAACCGGGGTCGCCCCAAGCAGCGTAGAGCTTGTTCGTCAAATTCCTGACGCGAAAGCTCAGGCGGGTCCGGTCGATGCCCGGGTAGTACGCCTTGGGGATATCGACGAACGCAAACGCATCGAACGTCGTGTAAGCGTTCATGATGACCAGATTGTCCTGGAAGTTGAAGCGGTCGCCGACGTGACGCATGACGGCCGCCGATCTCGACCGGCAGTGTCGTGTCAAAGCGATACGACGCGCCGGCATTGGCAACGAAGTTCGGCACGTTGGGTGGCGTCTTGCCCGAATAGGACTGAAACACGCCGTTGCCATCGACATAGCTGAAGTCGATGAAGCGGGACTGCACGAAGGCGACGTTGCCCCACAGTTTCAGGCCGGCGACGGGGGTGACCGCAGCGGCGATCTCGATGCCCTTCGATTCGATCTTGCCGGCGACGTTGAAGACGATGCCGCTCTCGGGGACGTAGACGTTTTTGCGCTCGATGTCGAAGGCCGAGAACGTGGCCTCCGCGCGCTTGTCGGCCGATTGCAGCTTCACGCCGGTCTCGTAAGTCCGCGATGTCGTCAGCAGCAACGGCACCGAGGGCGCGAGAATGAAGATGTTGGCCACCGTCGGGTCTGCCGCAGTCGCGTACTGGCTGTACAGCATCACGCCAGGGGCGAGGTCCCAGGTATATCCTTGCGACCACTGGACGCGAATGGGCAGACCGGCTAAGCGCTTCACCGCGCGGGTGCCGATCTCGACATCTTTTCTCCAGGCTGATCGAACGCGTCAGCGGCGGATGGCAGGTCACGTCCAGTGGGCCGGCAGTGCTGGAGTCCTTGGAAGCCAGGTATTCCGGGCCGCAAACCCGGACGGGATAGTCAGATCGAGCAACTGTCGTCCGACGAGCGCGCGCCAAAACTTGTCGTCTTCACATCCGTTGCCGAAGCCAACGCCTGCAACGCCGCTGTGCGTCATTGTGCGCGGGCGCGCGTCAATGCATCCTGACACCCCTCCCTTCGTCTACAGTCGGGAAAAAGCGGAAACTTTCCGGAGTGCCTCGAGTTGGCAGCAACTGGTTTCGTCTCCGGAGAGAGTGAGCATGGTCGACGAAGTTGTCTTGAAGAACGCCACGGAGACCGCCTGGACGGTGTACCGGGCGCGGCACCCCGAGGTCGATGCGCACGACAGCCGGCACTGCCTGCTGGAGCGCCACCTCCACAACAGGTCGGAAGCGCGCGAGAGCGACGCCGAAGAACTCGCTGGCTTCGGGATAGCCTACCTGCAGCGGCTTCCTCGAGACGGATGTTGACGGCCGTGAAGACGCTCGCAGCGCACGTGGCCCGCGGAAGTACGAGGCCCAATTGGACGTTGCTCGCGATCTCGTCCCTCATTTCCGCGACGATCGTGACGGTCCTGCGGTTCGTGTTCGGGGCCTAGCCGATGCGGATTGCCCAGCTTGCTCCGTTGGCCGAGAGCGTACCTCCAAAGCTCTACGGCGGCACTGAGCGGGTGATCGCCTGGCTCGTGGACGAACTGATCGAACTCGGACACGAGGTCACCCTGTTCGCAAGCGGGGACTCGGAGACGAAGGGAAAGCTCCACGCGGTGTGGCCGCGCGCGTTGCGCCTGGGGCGGAAGGGTGCGGATCCGAACGCCGCCTGCGCGCTTCTGATCGAGGCCATCGCCGAGCGCGCGCGCGATTTCGACGTGATCCACTCCCACGTCGACTGGCTGCCTCTTCCGGTGCTGAGCCGGACCGGCGTGCCTTTCCTGACGACGATGCACGGTCGGCTCGATCTGCCCGGTCTGCCGCAGGTAATCGGTGCCTTTGCGGACGCTCCGTTCGTCTCGATTTCCGCCGACCAGCGTCGACCGCTTCCGGAGGCGAACTGGATCGCGACGATCCAGCACGGACTGCCGAAGGACGTGTTTCGACCCTCCTACGAACCAGGTTCGTACCTGGCCTTTCTGGGGCGGCTGACGGCGGACAAGGGACCGGAGGACGCTATACGCATCGCGCGCGCGGCGCGAATGCCGCTGCGAATTGCCGCCAAGATTCCTCGGTCAGAGACGGCCTACTTCAAGAACAAGCTCGAGCCGAACATCGACGGCCAGGCGGTTCAGCTCGTCGGCGAGGTCGACGACGCGAAGAAGCAGCCTTTCCTCGCGAACGCAGCGGGCCTGCTGTTTCCGATCGATTGGCCCGAGCCGTTCGGTCTGGTCATGATCGAGGCGATGGCCTGCGGGACACCCGTGATCGCTTATCGATCAGGCTCGGTACCGGAAGTCGTGGAGGACGCCGTCACGGGCTTCATCGTCGACGGTGAGGAGCAGGCCATCAGGGCGGTCAAAGAACTGGGTCGGCTTGACAGACAAGTGGTGCGCGCCCGGTTCGAGGAACGCTTCGCCGCAAGCCGGATGGCGATTGAATACGAGACCCGATATCGCAACCTGATCGCTCATGGAGGACGCTTCGCGTGAGAGATCCGCGGCTGGCTTGTGGCATGGCGTGAACGGAATCCTTAGCCATGCCGTTTCGAATCAGGAGCCAGTGGAATTCTAGAGTTGAGGTCGGCATCCGAACGGGCGTGGCTTGGACGTACTCTGCGATCGCTCTCAATACCTGCTCTCGGGAGCGCCCGCGAAAAGCATTTCACAGAGTATGCCGCAGACCATGGTTCCTAACGCGGAACTTTTTGCCCCAGCACAACATTGTGGTCGGTGGTAGAGGCTAAAATCATGAGACACGAACCATCGCCGATTTCAAAATTCTTCGGTGACTTGGCGAACAAGACTTCGCTTGCGGCTGGGCGCGCCTCGACCTTCCTGTTAGCCGCGGGTGTGGTGGTCGTATGGGGCATCAGCGGCCCGCTCTTCCAGTTCTCGGACACTTGGCAGTTGGTCATCAATACGGGGACCACAATCGTAACTTTCCTTATGGTATTTCTGATTCAGAATTCGCAAAACCGGGACAGCGCCGCCATTCAGGTAAAGCTGGACGAACTCATTCGCGTGAGCGCAGCGCGCAATAGTCTCGTGGGAATCGAGCACCTCACAGACGATGAGATTGAGGAGCTTCGCTCGAAATGTGAAGCGCGTGCCAAGGCCGAAAAAGCCGGAGATGAGACACTCGACCGGACCCGACAGTCAGCGCGGCGAGCCGCCGAGCAGATCGCCAGCTGACGATGTCAGCGCCGGCATCATCGAAAAGACCGGTAGAAAATATCGACGCCATCCTGCGGCTTGAAAAGCAGGATGAGGAAAAGATCGCTCTTCATCATCGTGTTTTTCATGCAATCGGATCGTTTGCGGGCACTCCGCAGTTTGTTGTGCTGCAGTGCGCGGCGGTGGTGTGTTGGATTGCCTTCGGCGGGGTATTTCCCGATCGCGCGCTTGATCCATTCCCGTTCCCGCTGCTCGGGACATTCCTCGCGCTAGAGGCGGTACTTCTCACCTCCTGCGTCCTCATTCGTCAAAATGCGACTGACCGCATCTTGGAGAAGCGGGATCGCCTAGAACTTCAGATTAATCTTCTCTCTGAACGGGAGGCGACGCGGTCTTTGAGAATATTGCAGAAGCTTGCCAAGCGGCTGAATGTCGATGACGAGGATTGCCAACAAGACGAATTGGCGCAGGAGACATCCATTGATCAAATTGCCCGAGGCTTGCGCGAGCGCGAGGAGGCTGAAAAGGCTCAATGAGATGTCCGCCCGGAAGACGACATGGCGGTCGCTCTGATGCCACCTGCGCCATCGTGTTCATCTGCGCGAGCTGTTGATCGGCGAAACGCCCGCTTCTCCCGACGAGAGCACCAGCCGAGGCGTGCCTAGAGGCATCGAGGAGGACGCAGGCGTCCGGAGACCGGGTAGGCCCGGCTAGGCGGGCCGCTTCAGAGAATCGAGACGCTTGCGGAGAAATGCCAGCACCACGATCTCGTCGGAAGTGAGCTTGGCGTACTGGCGCTTGAACTTCTGCGCGATCTTGGTCTCAATCATCTTCACGAGGTCACCGGACATGTAGGCGTTCAGGACTTCCGGGTGCACGTAGCACTTGCGGCAGATGGCCGGTGTGTTGCCGAGCTGCTTCGAGACGCTTTCGATCGCGGCGACGACGTTGCGCTTCGCCTCGGCCTGGCTATCGTACTTCTTGAATTCGGCAAGCGCCAACGCCGCCAGAACGGTTCCCGCCCAAGTCCGAAAATCCTTGGCGCTGAAGTCCTCGCCCGTGATGTCCTTGATGTAGGCGTTGACGTCGCCGGAATCGACGGTGCGGGGCTGTCCGTCCTCGTCCAGGTACTTGAAGAGCTCATGTCCCGGGATCTCTGCGCAGCGCTTCACGATCGCGGCTATCCGCTTGTCCTCGACGCGAAGCTTCCACTGTTTGCCCGACTTGCCCGTGAAGTCGAAACGAAGGACGCCGCGCCCGACCGCGACGTGTTTGCGGCGCATGGTGGTGAGCCCGTAGGACTTGTTTTTCTCGGCATACTCGGCATTGCCGACCCGGATCAATGTCTTTTCCAGAAGACTAACGATCGTGGCCAGCACGTTCTCGCGCGGCAGTCCGTCCCGCTTCATGTCGGCAGCCACCCGTTCCCGCAGCGCGGGCAGCGCGGCAGCGAACAGGACGATATGCTCATACTTGTTCTGGTCTCGGAGCTCGCGCCACTTCGGATGGTAGCGATACTGCTTGCGACCCCGCGCATCGAGCCCGGTTGCCTGGATGTGGCCGTTCGACGACGGGCAGATCCACACGGACTCGTAGGCCGGCGGGATGCCGATTGATTTGATGCGTCGGATGACGGCGGCATCGGTGATGCGCTTGCCGTCCTTGTCGTAGTAGCTGAAGCTGCTTCCGGTCCGCTTGCGCGTGTACCCCGGTGCGGAGTCGCTGACGTACCGGAGGCCTTCTTCCGCGATGGTGGTCGCGACTTCGGTAGTGCGGTCCAGAAACTCTTCGTCGTTGCTGGCTTGTCGGAGCATGGGCCGGCCCCCTCGGAAGCACCCGGGGATCGAGGCTCCATTCTTTCTCAAGGGATGAAGACACCGGTTGGTTCCGCTCTGAGGTCGAACGCGAGGTCTGGATCAGCGGCCTCAAGAATAGCGGGACGCTCAGATGGCGAGCTGGTCCGGTTCCTTTCGACAAGGCGCTGCGCAGTCGATGACGGCATGGTCTAGCTTCAGACAATCGCCACAAATTTCACCGACACGCTTCCCACAGTCAGTCTTCACGAAGGCCCCTATGCCCCAGTATTCGCTCGATGCGTTGCGCCGGCGCTATGTCGTCGAGAAAAGACCGCTCGAGGCCGACGTCGAGCAGATCTTGCGGGCCGACGCCCGCGCGGGAGCCCGTGCCATCCTGGCTTCAATCGACAAGCGGCGCTCCGAAAACAGGTCCGAAGGGCAGCGCCTCCGTAAGATGTTCCGCTTCGAGACCTCTCTCTGGGAAAGCGGCCAACATGCCGTGGCAGGCGTGGACGAGGCCGGAATGAGCCCTCTCGCAGGGCCAGTCTCTGCTGGCGCCGTGATCCTGAAGCCCGGCACGCGGATAATCGGAATCGACGACTCGAAAAAGCTCGATGCCGCCGCTCGCGAAGAACTCGCGAAGGAAATCAAGGAAAAGGCAGAGAGTTGGTGTGTAGCATTCGTCGAGGTCGAGGAGATCGACGAAATCAACATCTATTGGGCAGGCATCCAGGCGATGCAACGTGCGGTCCGGGGCCTAGGGTTGACGCCGCAGCACTTGCTGATCGATGCGAAGCGGTTGAAGGAAATCGACATCCCTCAGCAGTCGATCATTAAAGGGGACGCCAAGTCCGCCAGCATTGCCGCCGCCTCCATCCTAGCGAAAGTCGAGCGCGACACGGTCATGCGGACACTCGACGTGCGTCACCCCGGCTACGGCTTCGCGGATCACAAGGGCTACCCGGTGCCGGCTCACTATGAGGCGCTCGCCAGGCTTGCTGCATGCGCAGCTCACCGGAGGTCGTTTGGACCTATACGCAAAGCCCTCGGATTGCCGCCCCTGCCGCCGTGGCCTTCGGCATCCGAGCGCGCCGCCAGCTGAACTACAGGTCGTACTCTGCGTCTGGGGGGCAATATTTTCGCGACCACTTCTTTTCGCAAACAACGTCCTTGACGTTTTTGTCGGACCTCAGGCCGAAATAGACCGGCTGGCGCAGCTCGCCCTTGCTGGTCCACTCCGCGAATTTCACTTCCGCGACCAAGGAAGGACGCACCCAGGTCGTAACCCGCTCATTTTTCACCTTGCCAGCGAAGGGCGACTTGGCTGTCTTCAGCCTCACGAGCTTGCGGTGAAGCTCTTCGAGAACCTGGTGGCTGAAGCCGGTGCCGACGTGGCCAATGTACCGCCATGCATCGGCGTCGCGTACCGCCAGCACGAGGGCGCCGAAGAAGGGCCGGGTTCGCCTCGGCGCGGTAAAGCCGGCGATCACTACCTCCTGCCGTTGCGCGGTCTTCACCTTCAGCCAATCGGCGGTCCGGCGTCCGGACGCGTACGGGCTGTCGGCGCGCTTGGCCATGATGCCTTCGAGATGTCTCAGCTCGGCTTGTGCAAAGAACTTTGTGCCGCTGCCTTTGCGGTGGTTGCTGAACGCGATGAGCTTGTGGCGCGGCAGGAGGGCCTTGAGCCGCTTCTTGCGCTCGAGAAGCGGCAGCGCACGCAGGTCCTCGCCGGCTGCGAACATGAGGTCGAACGCGCAGTACAAAAGCTTGGCCTCGTGACGCAGGGCGTTTTGAAGCAACTGGAAATGGGATACGCCGTCCTTCCCGATCGCAACGAGCTCGCCATCGATCACGGCGTCCGCCTTCACTCCCTCGAGTGCTTTCGCGACCTCGACATAGGAGTGGCTGATGATCTTCCCGTTCCGGCTGTAGAGCGCGACCCGACCACGCCGGATTTCCGCGACCATGCGGAAACCATCGAATTTGTCCTCGAAGACCCAATCGGGATCGTCGAACGGCGCATCCGTGAGCGTGGCCAACATGGGCTGCAGGCGATAAGGCAGGGTCGATTTGCGGGCCATGTAGGCTCTTTCTACACGGCCGGCAGAGGCCGAAACGAGGAGGACGGAGGACGAGCCCGCGCGGTATCACCAGCCGCGACCATCCCGCCGGCCCGTACCACACCCAGCACCCCAGATTTGAACGGAGGGCCCGTTTCCGCCGACGAGAGCACCTGTTGCTTAAGGCCGGGGTGGAAGCGGTCGATCAGAACGCAAGGCGTCCGGAGGCCGGTCAGTTCCACGATGGCCGTTGGTCCAAGCTCGATGAGCGTCCCGAGCGGCATCCGCTCAAGGTCCAGACCGGCAGTGGTGATGTTCTCGCCGAGCTCTCCCGGTCGTACCTCGAAGCCCGCGTCCGAGAGGGAGGCGAAGAGCTCGGACGGGATCAGGTGGACCTGCCGGAGATTGGGCAGGCCTGGCCGGCGGCGGGCGAGATAGCGGTGCCGGACGAATGGGCCGGCGTGGGCGTCGCCTTCGACGCCGTGGCCTTCCACCAGGACGATGCGGTCCTGGAGCGGTTTGCTGAAGTTGTGCCCCGGGTCGGCGGCGACCGCCACCACCCTTCCCTGCAGCGAGAGATCGTGGGCCTGCGGCATCAGGCCGCCCGGGCGACCGAGCGCCGCTTCTGGCGGAGGTAGCGCGTGATCTCCGGAAGGGCCATCGCGTTCAGGACCCGGTCGGCAGGGACGCCGCCCTTCCGGGCCATCTCGACGCCCCAGTGCATGTGGTCGAGCTCGGGGATCGAGTGCGCGTCCGGATTGATGCTCATCATGCAGCCGAACTCGAGGGCGGCCTGATGCCAGCGCCAATCCAGGTCGAGCCGCCAAGGGTGGGCGTTGATCTCCAGGACAACGTCATGCCTGGCGCATGCCCGCAACACCTTCTCGATGTCGATTTCGTAGCCCGGCCGCCGCTGCAGCTGCCGCCCGGTCATATGGCCTATGATGGTGGTGTGGGGATCGGAGATCGCACGAAGCAGGCGCTGCGTCTGCGCCTTGGGGTCGAGTTTGAATCGGCCGTGGACGCTCGCGACCACGAAGTCGAAGCGCTGCAGCACGTCGTCCGCATAGTCGAGCGAGCCGTCGGCCAGAATGTCGGACTCGATGCCTTTCAGGATCCGGAAATCCTTGCCGAAGCGCTTGTTCAACCGGTCGGCGTCCCGGTGCTGCTGCCTGATCTCTTCCTCCGAGAGGCCGCCCGCGTAGTGCGCGGACTTGGAGTGGTCGGCGACGCCGAAATACTCGAAGCCGCGCTGGCGCGTGGCCTTGGCCATCGTGTCCAAGCTCTCCGTGCCGTCGGAGGCATCGGTGTGGCAATGAAGGATTCCGCGCAGGTCCTTGTCGGTGACGAGCTTCGGCAACTTGCCCTTCAGGGCGAGCTCGACCTCGCCGCGGCCCTCACGGAGTTCAGGATCGATGAACGGCAGACCGAGGGCACTATAGATCTGGACCTCGTCGCCGGCGATCAGGGTGCGGCCCTTGTGCAGCCCGTCGCTCTCCAGCCGCATTCCTTTCTCCGCGGCCAAAGCCTGGAGCCTCTCGATGTGAGCGGCTGAGCCGGTGCCGAAAAGAAGGGCGGCGCCGAAGTGGTTGCGGTCGGACAAGCGGATTTGCAGTCCGTCGGTCGCCGAAGCATTCGCCGCCTTCTCGATCTTGGCAGCCTCCGCAACGATCGTGAGGTCGCCGACGAGTTCGCAGCCGCGGCGGAAGTCGCCTGCGATCGTCACGCGCTTGAGCTCCGGCCGAGCCTTGCGGAGCGAATCCTTGGCGTGCGCGAGCAGGGCGGCGGCACGGTGCAGATGGAGGCGACCTTCTCCACTTTTGGCGATGGCCAGGTTTTGCAGGATCTTGGTCTGCAGCGCGGCGCCGAGGCCTTTGGCCTTCTTGATACGGTCGTCCTTGGCGGCGGCCTCCAACTCGGCGAGCGAGGTGATGCCGAGATCCTTGTAGAGCCGCAGCACCTTCTCGGGGCGGAGGCCGGGAACGGCGAGCATCTCGAGCACGCCCTCGGGTATCTCCTTCCGGAGCTTCTCAAGGCTCGGATGAGAGCCCGTCTTGTGAAGCTTGGTGATGATGTCGGCGATCGCATCTCCGACGCCGGGAATCTCGGTGAGCCGGTCTTCGGCGATGAGCACGTCCAGAGGGACGGCAAGGGCCGCCAGGCTGTCTGCGGCCCGCGTGTAGGCTTTCGCCCTGTACGGGTTGCCGCCACGCAACGCCGTCCGCTGTGCGTATTCTCGCAGGAGACTGACGATGGTGCGTAAGTCAACGGAAGCCACTCAACGAGCCTCCCGTTCCGCGCCCGGCCTCACCGGAGCAAACGCTCCTTTAGCGGGTGGGCCGTGATCGCGGCGATCGAGAGATGCCTCAAGTTTTTGCGCTGCCCGGAAGTCCTCAAGGTGCTGCGTGTTCGGGCTGTAAGCGGCCTCCTTCTTGAGGAGATTGTAAATTCGCCCCGCAACGAGCTGCAGATGCTTCATTCTGCCGCGCGGCAGCGATCGGGCTTTGCAAAGAGCCCGGACGGCGTAGGCGCGGAAGTAATCGAAGGCGTCAGACATGGTCTGGGTAAACGCCCATTCTCGCTTATAGTTCGGTCGACATCGTCAGCCCCGCAGGACCGTTATGGGCGACATTTGGCGTGCACCTATAATCGTCAGCAGGCTACAGCTCAGCGCGTGGCGAGAACAATCAAGGCAGGGGCGATGAAAGCGCGGCTGCGACCTTCGTTTGCGGCCGGGCCTGTTCGAAACGTTCGGACGTCACGTTTTGGGACTTGGCTGCGGAGTGGGAAGACCTTGGGGAGGCTGAGAAGGTGCGGGATTACTCTGCTGCTGAGGTGCTACGGCGGCGCCGCCCGCATGAGGAACGCACGTACCGATGTTGCTGAGCAGGCGTTTGGCCTGGAGATCGCGGACCTTCGAGTATTCGCGCCGTCGCTCGATATTGGCCGCGGCCCATCTGTCCCAGGCCTCGAAAGCGTCCGTATAGTGCTTTCGCATCTGCTCCTCGGCGGCGAGGCAATCGGCAAACTTGTCGAAGACCAGGTCGGTGTTAACCGGTGTCATCCCTCCCGCCAGCACAACGAGCATCCATTTCATCTTGCTTCGCCTTTCGCGCCGGGCGAATTCTCCGCTAACCCGCAGAATTCCGCTCGCTGTGGTTAGATGGCCCGACGGCTGCGACCGGCCACAAAACCGTAGATGAAAAGCACGATGATGGCGCCTACCACTGCCCCCACTAGCCCCGCGCCTTGTCCTGGCCGGTACCAGCCGAGAGCCTGACCAAGATAGGTCGCAACGAACGCCCCTACTATTCCCAGGATTGTGGTCAGGATGAAGCCCGACGGCTCGTTATCGCCGGGCATGATGAACTTCGCGATGATGCCTGCGATGAAGCCAATGATGATCGTCCAGATAATGCCCATGTCTCTCTCTATCGCTGTGATTATCCCGCCGATGGAGCCGGAAGACGTCCATCAGGCGTGTATTTGTCCACGGCCGTCGGAAGCTCTCGGGACAATCGGTCGAGGATCTCCTGCTGCGACAGGCCGGTCTGCTGCTCCAGCTTTTGAAGGACGTCCGGACCGATAGCCTGCTGGAGTTCGGGCGGGGTGACTTCCCGGTTTGGCCCCTGATTGATCCAGGATTGAGCCGCCTCGCCCTGTCCGTTCTGCTTGAAGTGCTCGAGCAACTCGCCGATCCCGCCGTTCAGGAGCGAACCCACGCCGCCGCCCCCCACAAGGCCACCAAGGTTGCCGAGCATGCCGCTCAGGGAATCCTTGGCACCCGCCGGCTGACCGGAGGTCGCACTGCGAAACATGTCGGCCAACTTGTCACGATTCTGGTAACCGGCGATTGCGAGCATACCCAAGAGGGCGGTCATCGATGGCATTCCGCGGCTCATATTCGGCTCCTCAGTTCGATCATTAGTAACGTGCAAGAAAAGGGCGGCCCGCCTAGGGCGGGCCGCCGGCTAATTCATCGCACTCCGGTGCCGTAAAGTTGGCGCTCTCTGCGGACCTCGTCCGCGCCATAAGGCTGGGCGGAGGGATCGTAGCTCTTCCACCCGGCCTTCTGCCAGGCTGCGCTCCGTTCGCGGAGATTGACGGCGGACTGGTTCAGGATCGCTTCGTAGCGCGCGCGGTCCGCATCAGGTACACGAGCCGAAACCAGGGTGCCGCCGCGCCTAACACCTTCGGCGTAGAGTGGTGCTTCCTCATCGGATACACCAGCCTGCGTCAACGCGCCGACCACCCCCCCCGTAGCGCCGCCAGCTGCGGCACCCAGCGCGGTCGACGCAAGCCATCCGGCCGCCACGACCGGACCCAGGCCAGGTATCGCCAACAAGCCAAGGCCCGCGAGCAAGCCGGCCGCGCCACCGAGGCCTGCGCCGACGCCCGCTCCCGTGGCCGCACCTTCAGCCCGATCATCAACCCCATCTCGATCTCGATCGACCTTCTTGTCGGTGCTGTACCAGTTGTCGGAATTGTTCGCGACGATGCTCAAATCCGAATGCGGCACGCCCGCAGCCTCCAGGCTCGTCACCGCGCGCTGCGCATCGGAGTAGTTATCGTAGAGACGTGAAATCGTGACGGTCATCTTGAATCCCTCAATTTTGTTGGGCGCAGGTTATTTCGCCGCGTTCACGTTGCCTTGGAAATCCAGACTCACATCGGTCGAGGCGCCGCCTTTGCTGGCCTTTCCGCGCCAGACGCCGTTGTCGTCCTTCTTCAGGGATGTGACGTTGGTGTAGCCCGCGTCCTCAATCTTCGCTTTGGCCTGACCCTCGGTGAAGCTGTTGGCCCCTGCGACCGGCTTGTTGGAATTGTTCTGACCGGTACTGTTGACCGCGTTATTGTTGGGCCGATCAGTGGCCGGCGGGTTTTGCGCAAACGACGGACCCGCCAGAAGCGAAGCAGCCGTTAGCAGAAGAAGCAGTCTCTTGTTCATGTCGTCCTCCAGAAGTGGCACGGCACAAACATGCGCTGGACTGAGAAGTTCCAAGTTTTCCCGGTCCGTGGGTTTGGAATGGAGGATGTAGAAAAGGATCTGCAAGAAAACGGGAGCGGGCTCAGGGCGCGTACTTCAAGCTCATTCGACCGGATTTCGGAGTTGGCCAACCCGGGCGACGTACGCCAAAGGGCCGCTGTAGTCATGCGGTGCGACGAAGCCTTCGTGCAGGCGGTCGAGCAAACGAAATGGAAAGGCCAACAAGGGTGAAGCCGAGATGCTGCCGGCGCTCGTTCGGCTTCAGCCCGCAACAGCTTCTTTGAGGGAACCCCGCGATTCCTTGAAGCGTTGCACTGCCATCAGCTTCGCAGACGGAGGAGCAGATGGCAGGGAAGAAGAAGACCGCACGGGGACGCAAACAGGATCGCGCCCGCGTGGCTAAAGGCCAGGACTACGAATTGCGGTACGAAGCAAAGAAGACTGGCCGCTCGGCCTCGGCGGTGAAGAAGGCCGTGAAGAAGGTCGGCAACAGCCGCAAGCGGGTCGAGAAACGTCTCGGCCGCTGAGGGCAGGTTCGCGCGCGTAGCATGGCCGTTGGCGGCCATCAGATCCTGCAGGAGAAGCGGGTGAAGGCGGTCAGCGTCTGCAGGCGCGGCTCCACGTCGCGCAGGTAGATCTCGGTCCGGAGAAACGCGAGCTCGGTGTCCAGCGCCGACTCGCAGACGTCGACGTACCAGGACTTTGGCCGACCGTCCGTGCCGTCGCTCCAGCGATAGCCGCGCCGCTTCAGCGAATCCTTGAGTTCGAACGGCGACTGTTCGGCCCAGATCCGGATGGTCTTCTGTCGTGCGGTCTCGAGCAGGACGGCGAGCGCGGGCGCGCCGGTCGTTGGTAGGTCGAAGTCCAAGATCTTAGCCGGCGCCATTCAGAAGGTAGCCGAGCTTCGCTCCATCGAAGCCGTGCTGCCGCCACTGGACCTCGGTCGCGGAGCATGCCCACGCCTTCCGCTCGAAGACGGGCCAGTAGCGTTCGGAAAACTTCCGATCGAATCCACTGTTATGCGCGATGACCAGGACCACGGAATCATCGACGAAGGCGTTCACGGCGGCCTCGTCGATCCTGTGGCCGGCCACCATTTCGTGGGTGATGCCGGTAAGCGCCGTGATCTCGGCCGGGATCGGCTCGGACGGCTCATTGAAGGCGGAGAACGTGTCCCTGACATCAATGATGCGCCCGTCCGGCGTGTAGCCGAACTTGACCATGCCGAGTTCGATGACTTCATCTTTGCGGTGGTCGAGGCCGGTGGTTTCGGTGTCGAGCAGGATGCCGATCCTCATTTCGTGTCCGGAGACCCCCATCGACCTCGGCCGCGGCACCAGGCGCCGGAGCACCCGGTAGTCGCTCGATCGCCCTAGTACCTCGGCCATCGCGGCCAGATCCGATGCGTCTTGAAACATCTCTTCTCGTGGTGAGCCGATGAGGTAGTCCCGTCAGGCCCCACAATATCGGGACCGCTCGGCGCGAGATATCTGAAAGACAAGCAATTCGCGGGCTTTTCGGGAGAGTCGGTGCAGTTGGGTCCCCTCGCGGGACGCTCGCGCAGGGCTTCAAGCGCGAGCGCTCCAGAGGTCCCCGCTATGAACGGGCGGATCGGCGGAGCAGCTCCAAAGGCTAGACAGGCGTCCGCCTATCGTGCCCACCCCGGATTGCTACGGTCCCACTGGTGCGTGATCGTTTACGATCTGCAGCTATATTTGTATCTGTGGATCTCGAGTACGACCCCAAGCGCGAGGCCGCCGCGGCGATGAAGTTTGCCGCCGAAGCCGATGGGCTAGAACGGCAGAGATGGATCACCGCCGCCCTGGCGTGGTCGGAGCTCACTCGCCTACGCGGGGCTGCCGAGCACAACGTGCCGGAAGGGTGGCCTACGCGGCAGCTCGTTACCGAGGCAAGGCGCAGCGCCTTCCGGGACCCCCTTCCAAGGCGCTAGGAGCGAGTTCAGAGGGCAACGCGATGCCGCACCACCCGCTCACGGCATCAAATCCTCGCCGGTGAGGCCAGGACCACCGGCTGGGTACGTGAGCTTGGCCCTGGGGAAGCGTCTGTCGGCAGATCTCTCGCGCGCTGCGGCGCCAGGCTTCATCGGGTGCGCGGTGCGGCACCATCAAGAACGACACGGGTGTGGGCGTCAGGCCTCACTGGGTCCAGAGAAAGTCGCTGCAGGCGGCGGCGTGCGAGACGCCGGCAGCGGCCGCTCGGTCGGCCCGGATGCCGAGGGCTGACCGCCCCTGCTGTCATACCGTTTGGCGAGATCTAGGAGACGACGCCGGGTGAACGGATCGGCTTTCTCCGCCATACCTCGGACCCTTTGGGCCAGACCTCGGTAGAACTCCTGCTCCATGACACGCCCCTCAACATCACTGCCCAGAGTTGAGTGCCGTGCGGCGGCGGAGTCAAGAAGGCGCGCAACAGTGCGTGAACCCGACCTAATTTTTATCGGCCAGCTTGAGCTCGCGATCTCGGCTGAACTAGAGTGCCATCGCAGGGGAAAAATAGATGGCCATGCTCCATCCGATCCGGAAGGCGTGCCCGACGTGCGGCAAGCCGATGAAAGCTATGTCCGACGAAGCTTCAGAACGGCCGCCGCGGTACGTCTGCACCAATTGCAACGATGACCCGCTACGCGACCCCGCCGCCCGCAAGTGGGCGGACGGCCCGCTGCGCCCTCCGGAGCCGTAGGCGTTCGAGCCGCGCGTGGTCTTGGTGTCGAACATGGAACGGGCTCGGCCGGATACCGTTGATGTGGTGGGCCCGCGCGAATGCATGGCCTGCGTGGCTCCGCCCCCAAGCCCCCCAGCCCCCAAAAGGCGAGGCCACGCTCATTCCTCCTCGTCCTCCCGCAGAATTTTTCGTCATCACTAACTTGCGTGAATCCCAGTCTGGGCGGGTTCATGCAAGATCCCGCTTTCGCTGGGGGAGACCTCCAATGTTCGATTCTGAAACCACCGCGCTTTTGCGCGCGGTCCTCGACGAAGTGTGCGAGAGCGTGTCACGCTATGAGACCTCTGCCCGCACCCACGTCGCCTCCATGATCCTCGAAGCCGCCAGCAAGGGCGAGACATCGGTCGACGGGCTGAAGCAGATCGGCAGGAGTGCACTTCGCGAGGCGCCGATCCTGCGGAACTAACCTGCTCCCTCCGAGCCGCGGTTCGTCATAGGCCGCAAGAAGCGCCCCCGGCGCCACCATACTACGGTGTCAGTCAAAAATCTCCGCTGACTCAGGGCGCTACGACGTCCGCTCTGCCTCTGATATCCGGCGGCATCTCACCAGAGGTCAGACTTAGGTCCCGACCGGCCACCTCGAAGTTCGTCCAAGATGTGAAATTCCTTGGCACCCACAGCCAACTGCGTAGACTGGCCTCGATCATCCAGGAGGGCGACTTGGCGATCGACCGGCAAATCCGACGGTTGACCACGATCCTGGCGGCCGATGCAGTCGGCTACAGTCGGCTTGTGGGCAGTGACGAGGAAGGTACGCTCGATCGCCTCCGGGACCTTCGCAAGGACTTGATCGATCCCGCCATCACTGCCCATCGAGGTCGCATCGTCAAAACTACTGGAGACGGTTTGCTGGCCGAGTTCGCGTCGGTTGTGGATGCGGTTCGTACGGCGATCGATGTGCAGCGGGCCTTGGCCGGGAGCAACGCCGACCTAGCGCCGGATAAGCGCATTGAATTCCGCATCGGCATCAATGTTGGTGACGTGGTCGTGGAGGAAGACGGCGATCTCATGGGAGATGCGGTCAATGTGGCGGCGCGATTGGAGGGGATTGCCGAGCCTGGCGGTATTTGCCTGTCCAGTGCCGCCTATGACCAGGTACGTGGCAAGATCGATATCGCGGCGCAAGATCGCGGCCGCCACAAATTGAAGAATATCGCCGGGCCAGTCCAAGTCTATACGCTATCGCCTACCCGCTCGTTAGCAACGGCGCCGGACAACGCCATCGCACCGCGGCTCTCCATCGTCGTCCTGCCCTTCGTCAACCTCAATGGCGACAGCGCGCAGGACTACTTCGTCGATGGTGTAACGGAAAGTCTGACAACCGACCTATCCCGCATTCCTGGAGCTTTCGTAATAGCTCGCAACACGGCCTTCACCTTCAAAAGCAAGCCAGTGGACGTCCGGGTGATCGGCCGCGAACTTGGGGTTCGATACGTGATGGAAGGGAGCGTGCAGGGTGGCGCCGACCGCGTTCGCGTCAACGCACAGCTCATCGACACAGAAACCGGCGCACACCTTTGGGCCGAACGTTTCGACAAGCCGCGCGCCGACATTTTCGACATGCAAGATGAGATCACCACGCGGCTCGCTCGGACTGTTGGCATCGAGCTAGTTGCTGCCGAAGGCCGCCGGGCCGAGCGCGAACGGCCAAACAACATGGATGCCGTAGATCTAGCCATGCGCGGTTGGGCGATCCTCAACCAACCCTTGTCGCTGCGCCGCGACCGTGCGGCGTGTGACCTGTTTGACGAAGCGCTCAAGTTGGACGCCCAAAACGTAGAGGCGTTGATCGGTGTTGCGTTCTATCATGGCAACGAACTTCGCACCTTCGCCTCGATCAATCGGGACGAGCAACTACGAATCGCGCTTACCGCGATCACTCAGGCACTGACGCTGGCCCCTAGCAACGCTCTTGCCCATTTTGTCCACGCCAACGTCCTGCATGTCTCGGGCGCGACGGAACGAGCGCTCAGCGAGCTTGAGTTCGCGATCGGGCTTGATCACAATCTGGCCTGGGCGCACGCCGACGCAGGCTTCATGAAGGTGCTACTCGGGCGCGCGGAAGAGGCAGAAGCTAGTCTCACAAACGCAATCCGACTCAGCCCGCGCGATCCCGGACTGGATCGCTGGCACGCCCTGCTTGGGATTGCCGATCTGTTCCTCGGCCGGCTCGACTCTGCCCTGGACCGGCTACGTAAATCAGTCGGATTGAATCCTAATGTCGGCATGCCTCATTTCTTCCTGGCGGCGGCCTCAGCGCTCAGCGGCCGCTCGACGGAGGCGCGAGAAGCGCGGAATGCCGGCCTCCGGCTCGACCCGAACTTCACTGTCGCTAGATTTCGCAATGAACGCCGCAGTGAAAACCCGATTTTCCTGGCGCAGCGCGAGCGCATCTACGAGGGCCTACGTTTGTCAGGTGTGCCGGAGGAGTAGGCTGGCTGCGAGACTGTCACTTCTACTAATGAGATGGTCCGGCCGTGCTCCTGCCCCGCCAGCGATAAGCTGGCCAGGGGCGCCAAGGACATGGAGGTCGCCATGTGCCAGACACCCAATACCGCGATCGCCGTGATCGGAATCGATATCGCCAAGAATTGGTTCCACGTCGTCGGCACAATGCACGCGGCGCCATCGTGCTGCGGGCAAAAGTGGTCGCGTGACCAAGTGGAAGTGCGGCCCGCCAACACACCTTTGCCTCATCGGCATGGAAGCCTGCGTCGGTGCACATCACCTGAGCCGCAAACTCGCATCGCTTGGTCATGATGCCAGGTTGATGCCGGCCAAATATGTTCGTCCCTAGCGCGGCGAACCATACCGACGTGTCAACGAAGGCGCTCATGGGCGTCACTCCTGAACCGGATGCTCCCAAATTTTGCCCGTCGGATCGTTCTGCTCAACCCACTTTTCCGCACACGCTTGCGAGGCAACGAGCGTGACCCAATCGACGTCGCCAATGTCTGTGGACTCCGGATCGTGCGAGTGGAGCCAAACCGATCCTCGCGCCCGATCGCCTTCCACTTCGTACTCCCGGTCATGATGCCAGGTTGATGCCCGGCCAAATATGTTCGTCCCTAGCGCGGCGAACCATACCGACGTGTCAACGAAGGCGCTCATGGGCGTCACTCCTG
>NZ_JBVVPM010000043.1:0-17655 GCF_055811255.1 Bradyrhizobium sp. MI1.11 | reverse complement strand
AACCGGATGCTCCCAAATTTTGCCCGTCGGATCGTTCTGCTCAACCCACTTTTCCGCACACGCTTGCGAGGCAAAGAGCCGGCCCCAATCGACGTCGCCAATGTCTGTGGACTCCGGATCGTGCGAGTGGAGCCAAACCGATCCTCGCGCCCGACCGCCTTCCACTTCGTACTCCCAGGCTACGCCTTCGGGGTCGTTTTCCTTGAGCCACCTTTTGGCGACGTCGGCCGATGCAAACACCTTCACCCAGCCGGAATCCTCGATCGTGCGCGGTGCGCGGTCGTGGTAATCGAGGTAGAGCCATACGGTTCTGCCCTCGCGGCGAGCTTCATCATGGCTGCGAACCACCTCGTTCACCCTTTGCCGGTCGGAGCGATCGGCCTCAGGCAGCGACATCACCGCGGCGTACAGTTCGGCAGGAATGTTGCGCCTGTCACGGCGAGGTTTGTGGCGCCATTCCACCCATTGATCGAATGCATCTGACATATGGCTTACCTTCTCGACTTGGCGCGGAATGGACTGTCCATGGTGAAGGCGTCCGGCGCGATCCCGCCCTCGATCCGCTTCCAGGTCACGGGCGCTGCGATCGGAAATCCCTCCCGGGCTCGCGGGGAATAGGTGCCGATGGCCGTGGTACCGCGGCCATTTCGCAGATAATCGAGGAAGATGCGATCGCGACGCTTTGCCTGCGCAGACAAGAGGTAGCGGTGTGGATGGCGCGCTGCGAAAGCGGCCACCAGCTGATGCGCCACCCGATGCGCCTTATCGTGCAGCACCGGCTGATCCAGCGGCGCCATCAGATGGATTCCTTTGCCGCCGGTGAGCTTGGGCCAGGTCTCGAAGCCCTCGCGTTTCATCAGTGTGCGCAGAGCGAGCGCAGTCTCCACGACGGCATCCCAGTCGACGCCCTCCCCGGGATCGAGATCGATGACGATGCGGTCGGCATGCTCGAAGTCCTCGACAGTCGCATTCCACGGGTGCAGCTCGACCGCCCCGATCTCGACAAGGCCCAGAAAGCCTTCCAGGCTGTCAACCCACAGGCGCGTGCCTTCGCCGCCCTCGCGTTTCTGAATCCGGAGCTGGTGCACGGCGGCCGGAATGTCCTTCGGCAGCGGCCCCTTGTGGTAGAAGGTGGTGCCGTGCACGCGACGCACCAGCTTGAGCGGGCGATGGCCGAGGTGCGGGAGGGCTTTCTTCCACACCCTGCGCCAGTAGTCGGCGAGTTCTTCTTTTGACGGCACAACGGCGTCGGGCAGAAGCTGCAGGATGTTCTCTCGGGGGACACCCAGCTTCGGCCGGCCGGCTGCGGACGGCACCAGCCGCGGCGCCTTGACCTTGCGTAGCGCAAGATCGTCTCGAAAACCCTTGAACACGGCTTCGCGAAGCAGACCATCATCGGTCAGCGCGCCATACTGGACCTCGATTTCTAGGGTAGGCTCGACCCACGTCGCCTTGGGCTTTTTGACGGCGACATCGAGCGGCGAGGTCTTCCGAATCAACGGATCCAGCCGCTCGCGCAATTCGCGTGCCGTCGTCTCGGTGTAGCCCGTACGCACCTTGCCGGCGTAGAGCAGCTTGCCATGGTCGTGGCGCCCGACATAGAGGGACGCCACCTTGCGGGGGCGCGCATCCAGCTTTTCGACGAACGCGACAATCGGAAAGGTCTCGCTCTTCTTGCACTTGAGCTTGACCCAGCTGTCCTGCCGCCCCGAGCGATAGGGCTCGCCGAGTCGCTTGGCGACGAGACCTTCAAGCCCCATCTTACAAGCGTTTTCGAAAATCTGCTTGCCGTTCGCCCGAATCCCTTCGACATAGATGAAGGTTTCAGGCGCGCCCTTCAGGAGCCGCTGCAGCAAACGCTTGCGCTCCTCGTACACGACGCCCCGCAGGTCGTAGCCGTCGAGGTACAGGAGATCGAAGGCGTGGTAGCGCACACGCTCGCTTTGCCTCGGGCCGAGCTCCCGCCTGAGCTGCTGGAAATCCGGCAGGCCGCCACTGCCGTACACCACGGCCTCGCCGTCCATGATCGCGCTGTTTGCCTTGAGCAAGTGGGCGCTCGCTGCGATCGAGGAGAACTGCTCCGTCCAGTCAAGGCCCGTGCGCGAGTAAACTTTGATGTCGCCCTCTTCCAAGTGCAGTTGTGCGCGGTAACCGTCGGCCTTGATCTCGTAGACCCAGTCTTCGCCGCGCGGCGGCTTTTCACGCAACGTGGGATCACACGGCTCGATGTAACCTGGAATAGCAGCTCTGATGGCGCCATGGACACGCGATACTCTCAAACGAGACTGACGCAACGCCACGGCACACATGCCGATTCAACGCCGTCGCCCTGCTTCGTTCCGTGTCGCGCCTACACTCGTTCGGAACGCGGGTTGTCTCTGAGCGTTGGCGGGCTGTGGGCGCGGGAAGGAGCGAGCGCGATGATAGAATCGGAGACCCTGCTGGAGAAATGTCCCCAATGCGGCGCATGGCCTATGGCGGCGAACATCCAAAAGTCCGCTGCCGCGCAACGCGAAATCCAGTTCAGGTGTCGGAGGTGCCAGGCGGAGGAGGCCGGCCGGCCCGTCGACCAACGTCCCCGCTGCGCGCTGCCTGACACCACGCGGCCAAAGCACCGGGGGTCTTATCACCGTCCCCTTTCGAGGTGCCGGGTTCTCGCCCGGCGGCGAGACCAGGCTGACCAGGCTCGATCCGAATGGTCCCCACGAGGAAGGCGAGTAACTCGCGAGCTTTCAATCCACAGCATCGGGCGTCTGGAACGTAATTGACGTTCCGGCTTTTTGCTCCGTGGTAGTCGGAGGGAAGTGCGATGAAATCGACGAGCGCTCTCGCATTGGCACTTGTCGTCTCGACAGCGACGGCGTCGGCGCAGCCGGTGCGATGGACCAAGTACACCATTCCCCAGACCGGCACCTCGATGGATTTCCCATCTTCGGTCTTCACGGAAGAAGCTGGCCGACCCGACGGCTACGGGCAACGGTTCCGAACCGCCGACGGGCGGGCCGACATCACGATCCAGGCTGCGCCCAACGTCGAGAACGATTCACCCGCGGCCTTTCTC
Source organism: Bradyrhizobium sp. MI1.11 (assembly GCF_055811255.1). NCBI lineage: Bacteria > Pseudomonadati > Pseudomonadota > Alphaproteobacteria > Hyphomicrobiales > Nitrobacteraceae > Bradyrhizobium > Bradyrhizobium sp. MI1.11. Next base: position 14,594 of record NZ_JBVVPM010000043.1, on the reverse strand, counting down.
GCCAAAAAACATCCGCCTTCACGCATTCAGTACAAGCGAGTGACACCACGGTTCTTTGCGGTCTCCAGCTACAGGGGCGACAAGGTCTGGTACAACCGCTGCAACTTCTCGGGGCGGCTGATCCATTGCCTCCTGATCAACTATCCCGCAGAAGAGGAGCGCGCCTGGGACAACACCGTCACTCGTATGAGCCTATCGCTCAGCGGGAGGTAATTGCCGGGGCTCGCGCAGAACATCTCCGCGCGTCCCTTTCACAAGGTGCTCAGGTCTTCCGGCACGTCGCCGAACTTGCGGATCACGGTTGCGTCTCCGAATTCGCCTGTAGCCGGATCCCCGCTGCGGCTGAAGGCCACTGCGCCAACAATGCCAGGCTTTCGCGAAAGCGCCTCGGCCTTCATCACGGCGGCTTGGGATTGAAGCATTCGACGGCTTCGCCGGCAGCGATACCGTCATCCGAAGGAAGGAACGGCAGAGCCACATAGTAGGTCACCGCGGGCATGTCAGTCGTACCAATCCTTCCGGTCGCGCGGTACGTCGAACCGGCCGCGCGAATAGCCGGCAGAAATCGAAGCCCGCAGCTCTTCCACCTGCGTCTCCAGGAAGCCATTCGCGATGATGAGCGCCTTGAGAGCTTCCCGAGCGTCGCCCCCACAGGCCGCAATCGCCTGGTCGGCGGCGTCCTCCAAGTCGAAGCTGGCCGGTTCGGATGCCATGGGTTGGGTCATCGGTGCATGTTCTCATTTTGTTCGTAAGAGTCAAGGCTGCCCGCCACGTCTGCCAGGCGCTTGACCGGGCGTGCCCTCAATTTGGCGGTGGACGCCTGCGGGCAGTGTCGGAACTGTGTCGCGCCGTTCGTCTTGAGTCCAAGTCCCCGTACCTGGAGCGTTGCGTAACCATGGCCCCGCGAGCAAACTGGAAAGGCTTCCTGCGTCTGTCCCTCGTCACCTGCCCGGTCGCGCTCTATCCGGCGACGTCGGAGAGCGAGAAGATCTCGTTCAACCAGCTCAACCGGCAGACCGGCCACCGCATCAGGTACCTCAAGGTCGACGCCGACACCGGCGACGAGGTGCCGAACGAGGACATCGTCAAGGGCTACGAGCTCGAGAAGGGCCAGTACATCGAGGTCTCCAAGGAGGAGCTCGAGGAGATCGCGCTGGAGTCGACCCGGACCATCGAGATCGACGAGTTCGTCTCCCGCAGCGACATCGATCCGCGTTACCTGATCCGTCCCTACTACATCCGCCCGGACGGCAAGGTCGGGCACGACGCCTTCGCCGTGATCCGGGAGACCATCCGCGAGATGGACAAGGTCGCGATCGGACGGGTGGTGCTGACCAACCGCGAGCACATCATCTCGCTCGAGCCGATGGACAAGGGGCTGGTCGGCACGCTGCTGCGGTATCCTTACGAGGTGCGCAGCGAGCAGGAATATTTCGATGAGATCCAGGACGTGAATGTCACGAAGGACATGCTCGATCTCGCCCGGCACATCGTGAACCAGAAGGCCGGCAACTTCGAGCCGGAAAAGTTCGAGGACCACTACGAGTCCGCGCTGATCGAGCTCATCAACCAGAAGCGAGCCGGCAAGCCGATCACCCCGAAGGACAAGCCGGCGGCCACCAACGTTGTCAACCTGATGGAGGCGCTGCGTCGGAGCGTTGGTCAGGAGGCCGCGCCGGCGAAGGCAAGCAAGGCTGCCAAGAAGCCGCCGAGGGCGGGGGCCGGACAGAAGGAGATGCTCATGCCGATTGCCGGCAAGAAGCCGCCCAAGGAGGCGGCAGCGAAAAAACCGGCCGCCAAGTCGCAGCGGAAGTCTGCCTGACAGAGAGTAGGAGAGCCGCATGGATATGAAGGAAGCCTCGGCGATGACGGAAGCTTCCGGCTTGGTCGACGAGCAGGGTGGGATGGAACGATCTTCTGGAGCGACATCCAAGGCTGACGCGGGAGCCGCGCGCCGGTCAAGCCCGCCGTCTGCTTCGGATGCAGCGATGCGCTTCGCAGATCAGCTCCGCGAGGTGACCGTGAAAGCCCCGCTGCGTTCTCTGCTTGTCGCCTTTCTGATGGGAGCTTGGATTTCACGTAGGCGGTAGGGCCGACGGGCGGTTCAATTCAGGCGCCGGATCGGGAGCCTCACAACGGTCTTGCACCCGGCGTGTCGCGGGTCGCGCGATAAATCGCCCTGCATCTGAGCGGCTAACAAGCGCACCAGGCGGGATCCCATCCCCTGAGAAGGCTCTGGAGGACAGCCGACGCCGTCGTCCTCTACGACGAGCTCAACGCCGCCGCCGGTTTGGGCCAACGTTACCTTGACCGTGCCTCCGCGATCATCGGGAAAAGCATATTTGATGGCATTCGTGACGAGCTCGTTGACGATCAGGCCGATCGAGACAGCATCGGACGAGTTGACCTCGAGCTTGTCTGCGCTCACCAGCACCGCTATCGGCCGCACATCCCGGAGCATGTCACCCAGCGTGCGGCAGAGGTCTTCGAGGTAGGCGGCCATTTCCACTGAGCCACCGTCATTGTCACCCCGCAGCCGCTCCTGGGCGCGCGCGATCACCGCGACGCGGGCGACGGCGGCCTGCAACGCGGCTCTCACATTGGGATCGCTCTGCGCCCTCGCCTGCAGCGTGAGAACGGAAGAGACCATGAACAGGTCGTTCTTGGTCCTGTGGCTCAGCTCCTCCAGCAACAGGCTCTTCTGCGTCTCGGAGCGGGCGAGCTTTTGAATAGCCTGCCGCAGCGCCTCGGTGACTGCCGAAATGGTGAATCCCGTAACGATGAAAATCGACAACGGCACGAATTCGCGGATGTCGATCTCGAAGCTCTCACTTGGAGCGATGAACAGGTATGCCGCGAGGACAGCGCTTACGATCGTCGCGAAAAAGCCCGAGCCTCGATCGAACAGAAGAGCCGATAGAAACACCGCCGGGAAGAACAACAGAACAGGGTAATGTTGAAGTTCGTCCGAGAGCGACAGGCGCAACAAGGTTGCGACGCCCACGATCAGCAGGGTGGCCGCATATCGGACCGCCACCGAATATTGTTCCTTGGGAAGGAGGCTGACCAGCAGGTTTTCCATAGAGGATCATGCGTGGCGCCGTGTGCTAGTTCCAGGGATTGGCCCAGCCAAAAAGGGCTTCATCAGAATGGCCGGCCTTCTTTCGTCGACCATCCGACCACAACCGGTCTTCACACCGATTGAAGAGGCATAGAGAAGGTAAACCGGGTCTCCTCAGACGTCGAGGTCACGGTCAACTTACCCTTGTGAGCTTCTGCGATCTGGGACGCGATATAGAGGCCTAGCCCTAGGCCCTGACGGCTGGCGCGGGCCTTTCCGCGAAAGAACGGCTCAAACAGCTTGTCCATCGCCTCCGGCGGGATGACATCCCCTGCGTTGGAGACCCAAAGTTCGAACGTCGTCGCGGTCGTCTCGGCATGGACCACGACTGGCTTGTTCGAGGACCCGTGCGTCAGCGCATTGCCCACCAGGTTGGATAGCAGCTGGCCTATCCTGGTACGATCGCAATTCACGGGCCGATCGATCTCGAATTCGGCTTCGATCACCCGGCCGGGCGTTGCCAATCTGAGCTCGTCGACCACCTGGGCAAGGGTGCGTTCCAGCGGTTCACTCGTGTTGCGGTCGAGAGATATTCCGCCGCCAAGCCGGCCGCGCGCGAAGTCGAGCACGTCGTCGATCAGCGCGGACATCCGCATCACGGTCGTCTGCATCATGGCGATGATCTGGCGCTCCTTCTCGCTCTGGACGGTGCGGTCCAGGATGCGGGCGCCTGCGCTGATGGAGGCGAGCGGGTTGCGAAGGTCGTGGCCGAGAACCGCGATGAACTGCTCGCGCAGCTCGGAGGCCTGGTTCTCGCGCTGAAGCCGCTCCTCGATCGCCTTCTCGGCCGCTTTGGCCAGCTCGCGGGCCGCGAGCAGCTCCAGCTCGTACCGCCGCCGATCCGTCGCCTTGATCAGCGCAAGCCGTATCAGCAGCAGCTTGCCGTCGGCATCGCGGCGCTCGTTCGCGTTCGCGATCATCTGCAACGGGGTATCGTCCGCGTCCAGCATGTCGATAGCGAACTCCTGGAAGGAGCCCTGCATACGCAAAAGGGGCGCGATGTGGGTCTCGTAGTAGATGCGGCCCGGCATGGTCAGGAAGTCGCTGAAGCGCTTGCCGATCATCTGCTCGGCCGAACGTCCGCTCCAGTCAAGGAAGGTCCGGTTCACCTGATCGACGCGACCGTTTGCCTGCAGGGTGATGTACCCGCACGGTGCGTTCTCGACCAGGTCCTGGAAGTCGGGGCCGCAGACGCCCACTAGACGAACGTCCGCATCGCCTCGATCACTTCATCGGGCGCGCTGAGGTTGGGACAGTGGCCGGTCGCCTTCAGGACGATCATGCGGCTCTTGGGAATGTTGCGGTTGACGTAGTCGCCGACCTCCTGGGAGGCGATGATGTCCTCGCTGCACTGCAGGACCAAGGTGGGCACCCCGACGCCCGGCAGATCCTTGCGGTTGTCGGACGTGAAGGTCACCCGGGCGAACGCCTTTGCGATTTCAGGGTCCGTTCGGCAGAAACTGTTGGTCAGTTCCTCGCCAAGCTCCGGCCGATCCGGATTCCCCATGATCGCCGGCGCCATCTGCGTGGACCAGCCCATGTGGTTGGATTCCAGAAACTGCAGCAGTTCCTCGATCTGCTTGGCGCTGAAGCCCCCTACATAGCCGTCGTCGTCGATGTAGCGGGCCGAGGGGCCGATAAGCACCAGCTTTCCGAACATGCCCTGCGACTTTTGCTCGGCGAGCAGGCCGATCATGCTGCTGACAGAGTGCCCGACGAACACCGCATCCCTCAGCTCCAGTTCGCGGCCGATTTCGACCACGTCGTCGGCATAACCCGCAAGGCTCGAATACTTGGTGCGATCGTATGCGGAAAGATCCGAACCGCCGGCGCCGACGTGATCGAACAAGACCGTCTTGAACTCCTTCTCGAAGGCGGGCGCCACAAACCGCCACATGTTCTGGTCGCAACCGAAGCCGTGCGCGAAGATCATCGCCCGATCGCCCTCGCCACGGACGTGTACGTTGTTGCGTTTGATCACGCCTGACATGTGCACTCCTGACTCGTTGCGGGCCTGTCGCCGCACCTTAGCCGCGCTTGGTGGAAAAATGCGAGTGCCCGGGCGCGCAAAAGAGATGCCCAGATTGGCTGGTCTAGTGCGAAATGTTCCGGGTTCCCCTCGCCATCTCTCTCACAGCGCTGACGATCGCGTCGGGATGGTACGGCTTCTGCAAACATCGGCTGCCCGGTACGGGACGGGCCGCGACCGGCGAGTACCCCGTGGCGTAGATCACGGGTAGGTCGGGGTCGTGCTCGCGGCAGCGCTCCGCGATCTCCCATCCATCGATGCGGCCCGGCAGCCTGATGTCCGTGACGAGAAAATCCGGGTCGTGCCCTCCGCACCAGGCGAGCGCCTGCTCCCCGTCCTCCGCCTCGACAACCTCGAATCCTTCCTCGCGCAACGCCTCGACGACGAATTCTCGAATTAGTTCATCGTCCTCGACGACAAGTATGCGCACAGGCGGTGCCTCAAACATTTGATTTACGTGCGGAATCAGGAACGGCCGGCGACCTGGGATGTTCCGGCCCGATCTGCCCAGGCACTCAGGGCAAACGTCGCCAACCGTCGATTCGTTGGTCGGGCGTGGCGCTGTGCTGCAGTTGCTCAATCCGGTCTGGCGAGCAATTCGGCCAAAGCGGATTGTAGTTCACCTACCTTGAACGGCTTGTGAAGCATGCGCGAATGTTGGCTTTCCTGCACGGCAGTGAGCGCTGCGGTTTCCGAGTAACCACTCGCGAAGATGATCGGCAGATCGGGACGGATCTGTCTGGCTCGCTTCGCCACATCCGCACCGTTCATGCCGGGCATCGCGAAGTCCAGTATCATCGCTGCAGGAGCGATCGCTTGGAAAACCTTCAGCGCCGACGCGCCGTCCTCCGCGACGAGGGATGAGTACCCCAGGGTCTCCAGCGAATCGGTGAGGAAGGCACGCACGTCAGGATCGTCATCGACGATCAGCACCGTGGCCGCAGGCTCCGGTTCGGCCTTGGCCGAATGCTCCTCGGCCTGCCGCGGCTGGACCTCGGTCCTGCGTAGGTAAAGCCGCACGGTCGTTCCGGTACCCGGCGAGCTGTCGATCCTCACGGCGCCTCCTGATTGATGAAGCGTGCCGTAGACCTGACTGAGGCCGAGGCCGGTGCCTTTGCCGACGTCCTTCGTCGTGAAGAACGGCTCGAAAGCACGTTCCGTGATCTCTGCGCTCATGCCGGTCCCCGAATCCTTCACCGACAGCTCGACGTAGTCGCCATCCTGTAGTTCGGGATCGCCCGTGAGGCGGCACGGACGGGCGGCGACGACGAGTTCGCCTCCCTCCGGCATGGCATCACGCGCGTTCAGGGCGAGATTGAGCACGGCCAGTTCGAGCTGCGTCCGATCTCCCTCGGCGAAGACGCCGTCGGTGTGGAGATCCATGCGGAGCTCGATTGACGGTCCGATGGTCCTGCGGAGCAGGTCAGCGAAGCCGGTGAGCGCGCTCGAGATGTCGATCGATGCGATATCCAGTTTCTGGGTGCGGGAGAACGCGAGCAGCTGTCCGGCGAGGCGCCCGCCGCGGTCGGCGGCCTTCAGTCCCGCCTCCGCCCATCGGCTGACACGGCCCGCATCGTCTGGCTTGCGCCGGATCAGATCGAGGCTGCCGGTGATGCCTTGGAGAAGGTTGTTGAAGTCGTGAGCTATCCCGCCCGTCAGCTGGCCGACAGCCTCCATCTTCTGCGCCTGGCGCAGCGCGACGTGGGCGCGCTCGAGTTCGCGGCTCCGCTCCATGACCCGCTGCTCGAGCTTCTCGTTCAGGTCCCGCAGGCGAGCCTCGCTATCCCGGAGTGCCGCCTCGGCGCGCACGCGCTCGGTCGTCTCCGAGACGATGCACAGCACGCCTCCGACGCCGCCATCGCCGTCCGGAACGGCCGAGTAGGAGACCTCGAAATAGACGGTCTCTCCGAAGCCGTGCCGCTCGATGTAGAACGGCCGATCCTTGGACGAAAACGTTCTTCCGGTGTCCCGTACGCTCCGAAGCAGCGGCTCCAGATCGTCCCAAAGCTCGCTCCAGCTCTCCTTTGCCGGGCGAGCGAGAGCGCGAGGGTGTTTGTCGCCGATGGTGGGGGCGTAGGCGTCGTTGTACAGGGCCACGAACTCCGGACCCCAAAACAGCACGATCTGGGCTTCCGCCCGAAGCAGCATGGACAGGGTCGTCTTAAGCTCGGCCGCCCAATTCTGCGGGTTGCCCAGTGGCGATCGAGACCAATCGAACTCCCTCAGCAGGGCCCCGATGCGGCTGCCCGTCGAAAAGATCGCTGTCTCGGAGGAGGTCCCCATGGTGCCCCGGTCATCGAGCGAGCCGAGGCTCGAATGGATTACGTTAGAAATGCAATCTTTCACAATGCTTTAGGGGCTGTTTGGTTCCGAGGCTGCGCGACCCGCTTCCGAGCTCACCTTGCCCCAGCACGGCCGCAAGGTTCTGTCGGTAGCCTTGATGCGCAGAAGCGCTATCCGCTGTGGATCGGACCTGCGGGCGCTTACGCCCGAGCGCACTCGGCGGAGGAGCCAGTCTATTCCATGTCGGAGGGGCATTCCGGGCAGGTATCGCCGATCGAGTCCAGCACTTGGCGGAGCTCGGCCACCGCGTCATCCGGAGACAAGCTGGTTGGTGGCTCCTGTCTGGCCAGATCCAAGGCGTGCTCCCGCGCATGTGGGTCGGCACGGTCCTTCGCCCAGCCGTGCTCATCGCATTCGTGGATGGCGCCGGCCTCCTGCAGCACCGAGATGGCCCAGCCGCGCAGCGTCCGGATCGCCTTTGGTTTTTCCCTCTTCATCAGCTTCAGATAGCTCCTGCCGAGGACGAATCCTTGGGACCACCGCCTCGTTCCTGGCGGTTAGCACGGGTCAGGGATTCCGGATTGCTGAGGCTCCGGGTTTGTCCACCTGTTCCGCCGAGCCTGTGCAGAACCTCACGGGGTCTGCGCCGGGTCTTCCTTTACACCACCGGCAACGATGCGGAGCGCGCCGTCCGGAAGCGGGCCGCTGCGTGTGGGCACGCTCGCGGCGCCCCTGATGCCTGGATCCTCGAAACCGAGACCATCGCTTGCAGATTTCGTACGGAGCTAATGCCGGACCGCATAGAGCGGTGTCCGGACCGTTAGCAGATAGGCTGCCTTCGGTGCCCAGGCGATCTCTGCGGTTATACCGAACAGTCTGTTGTCGTTGTCGTCCATCCGGTCGAGATCGAACCTCACGATCGGCTGGGTAAAAGGTTGAAACGGGGTTACGTTCAGAAGCTGTGCCCCACCGAACGACTGGACGCCGACACGACCGGTGAATTTCCAGTTGTTGTCCCACTGATAATAGCCGCCGACATAGCCGATGAAGTTGGGATGGATCCTAGCGCGCGGGGAGTCGACCTCGATCCTGGTGTACTGGACACCGGCAAGGAATCCTTTGGTCTCGTCCTTGTTCAGCGCGTAATCGAACTCCACGATGTTGTTGAAGGACGTCGTCGCAAGAGGAGAATCCGGCACCGACCTTGTGTAGGTCGACTGCAGCGTGACTGTCGGTATCGATCCGCCATTTTGTTGATAGAAATCGGCCTGTAGTCCCACATTCCAGCTGCTGGCGGCGAAGGTCGACCAATCGGACGTGCCGCTTTGCGAGGTGCTTCCGGTGAAGCCGCTGTACAAGGAGACCCGGTCACTGACATCGACGGTAAAGGGAACATCCATCGAAATATTTTGGCCCGCCGGCGAGGACAGCGCAGGGAGGCTCTGAACGGTTGGAGAGTTCGTGACCCCAGCGAGCGTCCGTAGCGTAGCGAGCGCGCCGGACAATGAGGGATTGCTGAAGCCGATCGAGAGCGTGTTCGCCGGCACCTTCGCGTAGTTGGTCCGCAGGTCCAGGTAGATGTTCGGCAGTGCCGCCGTGCTTGCCGCTCCGTCGTCACCATCGCCGTTGCTGCTGCCGTTGTCCTTGCTCAGCGCGGCGTTCGAAAGGCAGAGTGACGCCACTCCGGCGAGCATCGGCCCGCGGGGGGACTTGATTCAGAGTTGATGCGCACCTCCCAGCACGGCCAAATTCCGAAGAAATGGACCAGCGCTTGGCCGCAGCGGAAGGCTGCCGGTCGAACGACCCGGACTCTCCACAGGTGTGTCGAGGTCACCGCCTTCTTAATCGAGGCGTCTTGGGTTCTGTCCGCTTGCTGGGGACGTGCGCTTTCAATGTCAGGTTGGCCAGCGTCACTTTGCGACCTTTTACCGAGCGGACTTCGATGGGTGCCAAGGGATATTGATCCCTGTTGTCGATCATGTCGGCAGGGTATCGGTCCTCTGGAAACAGCCATCGGTCGCCCCATTGCCGGAGCGCAATAATCGTCGTGAAGAGGTCTTGGCCCTTCTCCGTAAGAACGTATTCTTGACGCTTTGCATCGCTTGCAATTGGACGGCGCTCAAGAACACCGCCGTCGACCAGTTCTTGTGAAAAAAGCAATAATATGTCGCCGTGTGTACACATCCTCTTGGCGTGCACAGAAACGGCCATGCTGAACCCAGCAGATCTTTCCCTATCCCGAACAATTCGAAGAACTTGCTGACGTCTCCGTCAAGCTCACGCTCCATGTGCGCGCCGTGAGCGGCAACCAAACAGCCTTCCTTGAAGCGCATTGATTGCTCGAACTGGTCAAGTGCCTCCTCTGACAGATGGCCAAGCACGCCCCATTTTTCCTGTCTCGCCCGGGACCATGATTCCGGATCGTAAATGAGCTCGGCGTGGGGGGCTGTCTCACCCATCCGGATATATTCATCGGCGGTACTGGCAAGTTTCATGGGCTTTCCGTCCTATCGGGTTGGTTTACGCGCTTCCCTCTCATAGCTCCGAACAACGCAGGCCCCTCAGAACCCTCTGATTCTTAGGTTTCTCAACTGAAGCTGTTGAATAATCACGTCCAGACGCTTCTTCGCGTCATCGGAAACGTTGCTGCCGCCCTTTACGACAGATCGCTTTTCATAGCGGTAGGCCTTCGCCGTCGGAGGCTTCGGCTCGTCGCCGGTAAGCGGCACTTCGGTCGGTTTCGCTTCTCCGGGCTGCCCTTCGGCCGGCTTTGGTTTCACTGGCACCCTGACGTAGCTCGTGACCCGCTTCGGCGGGGAGATTCCAGCGTCGGCCAGTGCAATTTGAAGGGTGTTTACCGTTCGGCGATCAATCGACAATCCGGCCTTGCCTGATGCCCTTGAGAACGTGAAGCCTGGCGTTATGCCTGCCGTGAGGTCGAGATCGAATTCGAGCGTGTAGCCGATAGCCTTGTCCTTGTCTTTGAACACGGCGCCTTCATCAGTCTTGAGGGACAGCGTTCGCAAAACCCACTCATGCAGACCCAGAGAATCTTCGAGCTGATTGCGGGGGGCAATGGGACAGGCTTCGGCGAATGCGAGCAATTCGTAGACAGGAAAATAGACGTTCACCAGCGATGTCTGCACTGATTTACCGGTGGCACCCGCACTGATGTCCAAGCCATATGTTCCGGCGTTGAAGGGGCCTGTAAGGCTGGTGCTTGGAAGAACGGATCCTGTGTGGTCGACTTCAAGGGTCAGCGTTATCACTCCGACCCAAGACTGGAGGGTCGGCGCTTCGCTGAGCGCCGCTCCGAGTTCACACTTCACACGATCGACAACTCGGTTGATCGAGATGCCATCGTATTGTTCCGTCGGCGGGAAAACGACACATCCCGCCAGAAGAAAACTGATGCACGCGAACGGTGCTAACCGCGCTGCCATACCGAGCCCCCACCCGACTTCGAAATGTTTCACAACCACCAATAGTGCGTCAAGTCTCGAGACTATGCTCACTGATGAACGTTCCCTCAGCGTTAGCGCGGCTTGAATGTGTTTCGGCGTGGGGTCTCAGCCATGATCGGCGTGGGGGTACCATCACCTGAATTCAATGAAATCAAGTGCCTGAAGGGGTCCCGACGGCGCCGATGGGGGTCAATTTTCGATGCAGCGGGCGCCGCGCGCGATCAACTGTCGGCGATGGAACGAGAGCACGGTGCCGCCGCCGCGCGCAAGGAGCAACGTTGGCAGATGCTCACTCATATCGTAGAGGCGGGCGCCGCCGCGCAAGCCGCGCTCAAGGGACGGCAGATTGGTCGGCGCAAATATTCGGTGTCATCGGGCAACATGGCAAAGGTGCGCGGCATGCTCGAAGCGCTGTTGCCTCACTCGGCTGTTGACGTCGACGCGCTCGACGCCGACAAGGTCGCTTTCAATGTGATTAACGGCACGCTGCGATTTGTCTATGACGAGGTGCCTGATCCCGATGCGCCGGATCATTCCGACAAGACAATCAAGCGATGGCGCGTCGACCTAACCGAGCATCGCCGCGAGGATCGCATCACCAAGATTGCGCCGGTCGAGTATGATCCCGCCGCGGGGTGTCCGATGTTCATGGCGGCCGTCAAGCGATTCCTGCCCGTCGAGGCTGTGCGCGACTTTGTGCAGCGATATCACGGCTACGCCTTGACCGGCATGACGGGCGAGCAATGCTTCGTGTTTAGCTACGGCACCGGCGGCAATTGGAAGTCGACTTTCGTCGATATTGTTGCGCGCATCATGGGGCCTTACTGCGCGACCATCGACTTTGCATCGCTATCCGGCGATCAGCAACGCAACGGGTCGGGCGCGACGCCTGATCTCGCGCGCTTGCCCGGCGCGCGCCTCGTGCGAGCGTCTGAGCCCGAGCGCGGGGTTCAGTTCAAAGAGGCCCTGATCAAATCATTGACCGGCGGCGAGCCGATGCTCGTGCGATCGCTTAACAAAGAGTTCTTCGAGTTCCGGCCGACGTTCAAGCTTGTTCTATCGGGCAACCACAAGCCCGAGATCAGCGGCGTGGACCATGGCATTTGGCGCCGCGTCAAGTTTGTGCCGTGGCCGGTGACGATCGCCGACTACGAAAAACGACCGATGGACGAGGTACTCGCCGAACTGTGGGAGGAACGCGCGGGCATCCTGAATTGGCTCCTCGCCGGCGCTCTCGAGTATCTCAACGCGGAAGGATTGAAAACGCCGCAAGAGGTGATCGACTCGACGGCGGGATATCGCGAGGAAATGGACCCTGTCGGCACATTCCTCGGCGCGTGCGTCGATGGTGTGCCGGCCCTCTCGGACGGCAAGCCGTCGGCAACGGTGACGGCTCGCTCGATGTATGACGCTTTTGCGGCCTGGGCAGTTGCTAACGCGGTGCGGCCGTGGAAAGAAAAAAGCTTCGCAACCGCGATGTCGCAAAAGGGATTCGCTAAAGAGCGCGTCGCATCCGGCACGCGATACGTTAACGTGCGGCTGCACGACGTTCCCACTGTTGCACGCGCGCATCGCAATGATCCGCCGCCAAACATGGGCGACGACGATGCCGCTCCCGTTTGATGTTGGGTTAAGCGCGCCGATGTTGGGTCGATTCGCAACCCAACATCGGCAAAAACCGCAGCCGAAACAAAGGGCTAGGCGAGGCGCAATGTTGGGATGTTGGGTCTTTCGAAAAACCTGCCTCTCTATAATTTGCGGTGCCGGGGCAATGATCAAAGCTCTCTATATGTGCATATAGCTTAACCCTACATCCCAACATCTAGACTGTTAGTTATATGAAAGGACTAAGGAATTTTCGATGTTGGGTTCTTCCCAACCCAACATCAACCCAACATCCCAACATTAGACAACCCGGGGGAATTAGTCGCGTCGAAGGCAAGAGCGACATTGAGTAGCTGTTGCAATGGACGTTCCGTGATGCGTCGCCGAAGCCGAGGCGATCTCGGCGTCCGTGGGACAGGATCACCGCGCTCGGTGTGCGCGTCGATGTCAGCGGCCACGGCGACGGCCTCGGCTTCCTGGGCGGCGAGCCGCATCGCGACGCGATCCTCGTCGCCGATGCGATCCGTGCGCTCGACACCGGCGCGCGCATCGGTGAAACCGTCGACGAGGCGCTTGCGCTGTTCGGCGACTTCGCGGGCATCGCGCACGAGGCGGCGCGCGCGATTACGCGCTCGACGTTCGATCAACGCTCGATCGTGATGTCGTGCGCGGCGATGGGCACGCGGCCGAAATGGCAATTCGAATTGCCGACGCCGAAACAGATGTTCGCGCCCTCGATCGGCGGCGCGCCGCGCGCGATCGTGTACGGCATCGATGCCGACGGCGATCTCGTCGAGGTGCGGCCGGGCGCCGATGGCCGCTATCGTTTGAAGGCGCGCCCGCGCTCGCCGTTGAATTGGTGCTTGCCCTCGCCGCTGCACATCGGCGAGTGCCGCGCCGAATGGATCGCGTGGCATCATGCGCTCGTCACGCTCGCGCGTGATCTTTCCGGCGCGCTCGACGCGTTCGATGTTGTGTCGACCGCGTTGCCGCTGCGGCCGTGGGATCATCCGATTGTCGAGTCGCGCATCATTGCCGGCCGCGATTTCTCGAAATGCGAAGTCGAGCCGGGCCTCGTGCCGCGCCGGCCGGCATCCGGCGGCAAGCCGATCGAGTCGCCGATCGAGGCGGAAACGGTCGCGTCATACAATCGGGCGAGCCGCGAAAAAGGTCGCCGATCCGCTGCAATCTAAGGGGTTTGCCGCGATCCCGTGTCCGGGTGATTTGATTTCATGGGAAAGTCTTGACATAACCCCGGACGTTCCAAAAGGTCTTGAAAACCAAGCCCGCCCGCACAAAGCGCGGCGGGCTTTGCAATTCTGCACCGTCAAGGAAAACGACCATGCGCGAGATTTAACTCTCTCGTTTGTTTCGTCTGTATCGCCGTTTGATCCGGGGTGTTGATCCCGGCGGCGCTTGTGACTGATTACCGGCCATAAGCCGGCGCCATAGCAACCCTAGCCCGAGGGCCTGTTGCATCCTACTGTTGACGCAACGCGACGCATGCCTCGATCTTATCTCGATAGGGCCGACACGGTTTCGCCCGTGCCTTGGATGAGGGATAAGCGACGCAACGCCTCGCAATGCAAAATGGCTGACGCCCGAGCAATCGCACGCTCGTTAAACACGGCGAGCAACTGCCACTTAGGCGGCGCATGGTACGGGCGTTACCCGGCCTAGCCCGCCTCCCCGAGGCGAATCTCGGGGCACCAATTCAGTTTCATCGCGCGCACGGCTCTCGGCCTTCAAGTCAGAATGCCTAGCGCACTTTGCCGGGTTAGCTCGCGCGATGATCATTTTGTGAGGTGTGTCATGGGTTGCCGCTGCAATGAACGCAAACAAGCGATCGTGCGCGGCGTTTCCGCCGCCGTGCGTGGCGACGTGAAAGGCGCTGCACAGTCGGCCGCCTTCTTGTCGCGCACTTTGGTGCAAGATGCGCGTTCGGGCGCTCTCCGCACGGCGGCGGCTGCAAAACTGGCGAGCTTGCGCCCAGGCGTGAGGCGCTAACATGGCGTTCTCGATGCTTGAGATCGACGCCCGCGAGATCGACCATCTCGCGAAGTTGTTCAAGCTCGCCGAGGAACGGGCGCCG
>NZ_JBVVPM010000042.1:17504-67109 GCF_055811255.1 Bradyrhizobium sp. MI1.11 | reverse complement strand
CCGAGGCCGCACAAAAAAATACCCCATATCGAGCCTCACTCCCGCTCGGCCAATTAAGCAAAGCCCTCGCAAGCGGGTGAGGTTGCAGCCAGTCCTGAGCTACATTGTCCAGTCACAGTTAGGCCCTAGCCGGCCGACAGCGCTTCGACGGTGACATTGCGGTTGGTGTAGACGCAGATGTCGGCGGCGATGTCGAGGGAGCGGCGGACGATGGTCTCGGCGTCCTTGTCGGTGTCGAGCAGGGCGCGGGCGGCCGCCAGCGCATAATTGCCACCGGAGCCGATCGCCATCACGCCGGCCTCGGGCTCCAGCACGTCGCCGGTGCCTGTCAGCACCAGGGAGACGTCCTTGTCCGCGACGATCATCATGGCCTCCAGCCGTCGCAAATAACGGTCGGTGCGCCAGTCCTTGGCGAGTTCGACGGCGGCCCGGGTCAATTGCCCCGGATATTGCTCGAGCTTGGCCTCCAGCCGCTCGAACAACGTGAAAGCGTCGGCGGTGGCGCCCGCAAAGCCACCAATGACGTCCCCCTTGCCGAGTTTCCGGACCTTCCTGGCGTTGTGCTTGATCACGGTCTGGCCGATCGAGACCTGGCCGTCGCCGCCGACCACCACCGTGCCGCCCTTGCGGACCGTCAAAATCGTGGTGCCGTGCCAGCCCGGCGAGCTGTTTGGGGAGTCCTGCATGAATGATCCTCATTGTCCGGGCTGATTTAGGCGGTCGGGAGCGGGGGCACAACGGGCCGCTCCGGGACCAATTTCGCTCACCATAGGCAGAAGTAGAGGCCCGGCCAGCCGTTCCCGCAGTAGCGAAGGCGTCATTTGGCTGTTAAAAGACCGGCGTTTTCGGCCCCGAACGAGGATGAAAGCTAGTTTTGATGCGCACCGCGACGATCAAGCGCAAGACCAAGGAAACCGACATCGAGGTCACCGTGAACCTCGATGGCACCGGCGTGTCCAATATCGCGACCGGCATCGGCTTTTTCGACCATATGCTCGATCTCCTCGCCCGCCATTCCCGCATCGACCTCACGGTCAAGGCGGTCGGCGATTTGCACATTGATCATCACCATACCACCGAAGACACCGGCATCGCGCTCGGCCAGGCCATCAAGCAGGCGCTCGGCAACATGGCGGGCATCACCCGCTATGCCGGCGTGCACATGCCCATGGACGAGACGCTGTCACGCGTGGTGATCGACATCTCGGGCCGCCCGGTCCTGGTGTTCAAGGTCGACTTCCCCCGCGACAAGATCGGCGAGTTCGACACCGAGCTGGTGCGCGAGTGGTTCCAGGCCTTCGCCATGAACGCCGGCGTGACTCTTCACGTCGAGACCCTATATGGCGATAACAGCCACCATATCGCCGAGTCCTGCTTCAAGGGTCTGGCACGGGCGCTGCGCACCGCCGTCGCGATCGATCCGAAGGCGGTGGGCGAAATCCCGTCCACCAAGGGCTCGCTCGGCGGCTGACGTCTTTCGGCCCGCGGCACGCGCCGTTTGCGGTATCACTGAATTCTTGGGAACGGGGCATCGCCATGTCCGTCTACACAGTTCATGCTCCCTCCCCTGCCGGAGCGGATCTGCGCGCGACCGACAAGTTCGTCTTCGTGCGCGACGGCTTCCATTTCTGGGCGATGATCTTCGGCCCGCTCTGGCTGCTGTGGAATCGGCTGTGGCTGGCGCTGATTGGCTGGCTGATCTTCGTTGCCGCGTTCAACGTCGGGCTGTCCAGCCTCGGCGTCGGCCGTTCCTCGATCTTCTTCGCCGACGTCATCGTCGCGCTCCTGATGGGATTCGAGGCCTCGAGCCTGCGCCGCTGGACGCTGTCGCGCGGTAAATGGCGGCAGCTCGACGTGGTGATTTCCGACGACGAGGACACCGCCGAGCGCCGTTTCTTCGAGCGCTGGAGCCAGAAGCAGCGCGGCATCGTCAACGATCAATGGGCCGTCGATCGCGGCGGCCCGCCGCCGACCCGCAACGTGCCGGGTCAGCAATTCTCCAACCCGCCGCCGATGCCGGCAGGTGGCATCATTGGTTTGTTTCCAGAACCGGGAGGGTCAAGATGAGCGTCGCCATCATCGATTACGGTTCCGGCAATCTGCATTCGGCCGCCAAGGCGTTCGAGCGCGCCGCGCGCAGCATGGACAATCCGCAAAAGGTGTTCGTCACCAGCGATCCGGACCAGGCCTACGGCGCCGACCGCCTGGTGCTGCCGGGCGTCGGCGCCTTCGCCGATTGCCGGCGTGGGCTCGATGCCGTCAACGGCATGGTCGAGGCGATCACCGAGGCGGTGCGCGTCAAGGCGCGGCCGATGTTCGGCATCTGCGTCGGCATGCAGCTGTTCGCCACCCGCGGCAAAGAGCACGTGATCACGCAAGGCCTGAACTGGATCGGCGGCGACGTCGAGAAGATCACGCCGCGCGACGAGAGCCTCAAGATCCCGCACATGGGTTGGAATACGCTCGATGTGCTGCGCGAGCATCCGGTGCTGGACGGGCTGCCGCTCGGCCCCAAGGGCCAGCACGCCTATTTCGTGCACTCCTACCACCTCAAAGCCGCCAACGAAGCGGACGTGCTTGCGCGCGCCGATTACGGCGGGCCCGTCACCGCGATCGTCGGCAAGGACACGGCGATCGGGACGCAGTTTCACCCCGAGAAGAGCCAGCGCTTTGGTCTGGCCCTGATCTCGAACTTCTTGCGATGGAAACCGTGATGGCCGCTGCTCTTGTTACCTCCCCCCTTGTGGGGGAGGTCGAATGCGAAGCATTCGGGAGGGGGGTAGCCACAACGGTGGTGCCCGTGGCTTACCCCTCTCCCCAGCCCTCCCCCACAAGGGGGGAGGGAGCGCACCGTTCGCGCAGAAAAATCCTGGCTCAATCATGATTCTCTTTCCTGCGATCGACCTCAAGAACGGCCAATGCGTGCGCCTCGAACAGGGCGACATGGCGCGCGCGACCGTGTTCAACCTCAATCCCGCCGCGCAGGCCGAGAGCTTCGTCGCGCAGGGCTTTGAGTATCTCCACGTCGTCGATCTCGACGGCGCGTTTGCCGGCAAGCCCGTGAATGCGCAGGCGGTCGAGACGATGCTGAAGACGATCACGATTCCGGTGCAGCTCGGTGGCGGCATTCGCGATCTCGCGACCGTGGAAGCCTGGCTCGAAAAGGGCGTCACCCGTGTCATCATCGGCACCGCCGCGGTGCGCGACCCCGAATTGGTGAAGGCTGCTGCAAAAAAATTCCCCGGCCGCGTCGCGGTCGGGCTCGACGCACGTGACGGCAAGGTCGCGGTCGAAGGCTGGGCCGAGACCTCGCAGGTAACAGTGCTGGAGATCGCACGGCGTTTCGAGGATGCCGGCGTCGCCGCCATCATCTTCACCGACATCGCGCGCGACGGCCTGCTCAAGGGCCTGAATCTCGATGCGACCATTGCGCTGGCGGATGCGATCTCGATTCCCGTGATCGCCTCCGGCGGCCTCGCCTCGATCGAGGACGTCAAGGCGATGCTGACGCCGCGCGCGAAAAAGCTCGCCGGCGCGATCGCCGGTCGCGCGCTTTACGATGGCCGGCTCGATCCCTCAGCCGCCCTCACCCTGATCCGCGCCGCGGCCTAGGAGACATCCGATGTTCAAGGTGCGCGTGATCCCCTGCCTCGACGTCAAGGACGGCCGGGTCGTCAAGGGCGTCAACTTCGTCGACCTGCGTGATGCCGGAGACCCCGTCGAAGCGGCGATCGCCTACGACGCTGCCGGCGCCGACGAGCTCACTTTCCTCGACATCACCGCGACCCATGAGAATCGCGGCATCATGCTGGACGTGGTCCGGCGCACCGCGGAAGCCTGCTTCATGCCCGTCACCGTGGGCGGCGGCGTGCGTGAGGTCAACGACATCAAGACCCTCCTGCGCGCGGGCGCCGACAAGGTCTCGATCAACAGCGCCGCGGTGTCGCGGCGCGAGTTCGTCAAGGAAGCTGCCGAAAAATTCGGCGGGCAGTGCGTGGTGGTCGCGATCGACGCCAAGCGGGTCAAGCGCGCCGGTGGCGGAGAGCGCTGGGAAATCTTCACCCATGGCGGCCGCAACTCGACGGGGATCGACGCGATCGAATACGCCCAGGAGGTGGTCTCGCTCGGCGCCGGTGAAATCCTGCTCACCTCGATGGACCGCGACGGCACCAGGCAGGGTTTTGACATCCCGCTGACCCGGGCGATCGCCGACAGCATTCCCGTTCCCGTGATCGCCTCGGGCGGCGTCGGCAATCTCGACCACCTGGTCGACGGTATTCGCGACGGCCACGCCACCGCCGTGCTGGCCGCCTCGATCTTCCATTTCGGGGAATTCACCATCCGCGAAGCTAAGGAGCACATGTCCCGGCGCGGGCTGCCCATGCGCCTCGATGCCTGACGACTCCCATCCCTAAAAATGCTACATCATCGGCAGGAACCGGCTTATCCCGCCGGATAGACAGCCAATACCGGCCAAGGCGCGTTTTCCGGGTATTTGTATGCCGCGTTTCACGATCCACGATCTGGCCGAGACCATCGACGCCCGCGCGGCAGCGGGTGGCGAGGCGTCCTATACCCGCAAGCTCCTCGACAAGGGCGCCGAACATTGCGCCAAGAAGTTCGGTGAGGAAGCAGTCGAAACCGTAATCGCAGCAGTCGAAAACGATCGCGCGCATCTGATCGCCGAAGGCGCCGACCTGCTCTATCATTTCCTTGTGCTGCTCAAGGCCCGCGGCGTAAAGCTGGAAGAGGTCGAGGCCGCATTGGACAAGCGGACCAATATGTCAGGGTTGGAAGAAAAGGCGTCGCGCAAGGGCGGCAGCTAGCCGAGGTGGAGAGTCGCGTCATGGATATCCGCGCACCCGAGCAGCAGTATAATCCTTACCGCGTCTATACGCGTGAGGAGTGGTCGCGACTGCGCGACGACACGCCGATGACGCTGGAGCCGGGCGAGTTCGACCGGCTGCGCTCGCTGCACGACCGCCTCGACTTGCAGGAGGTCGAGGACATCTACCTGCCGCTGTCGCGCCTGCTGTCGATCTATGTCGATGCGATGCAGCGGCTTTATTACGCGGAGCGCCAGTTCCTCAACATCCGCGACCGCAAGATGCCCTACATCATCGGCGTCGCCGGTTCGGTCGCGGTTGGAAAATCCACCACGGCCCGCGTGCTTCAGGCGCTGCTGGCGCGCTGGTCGCCGCGTCCAAAAGTCGAGCTGATCACCACCGACGGATTTCTGTATCCCAACGCCGTGCTGGAGCGGCAGGGCATCATGCAGAAGAAGGGTTTTCCGGAAAGCTACGACCTGCCGCTGCTGCTCAGCTTCCTCTCCGACATCAAGGCCGGCCGCCGCCATGTGCGCGCGCCGGTCTATTCGCATTTGACCTACGACATCGTGCCGAACCAGTGGGCCGAGATCGACCAGCCCGACATCCTGATCGTCGAGGGCGTCAACGTGCTGCAGACCGGCAAACTGCCGCGTGACGGCAAGGCCGTGCCCGTGGTGTCCGACTTCTTCGATTTCTCGGTCTATATCGACGCCGACGAGGCCGCGCTGCGGCAGTGGTACATCAGGCGCTTCCTGTCGCTGCGCGACACCGCGTTCACCAATCCAAAATCCTACTTCAACCGCTACGCGCTGTTGTCGGACGAGGAAGCCACCGCCACCGCGATCGCGATCTGGGAACGCACCAACCTCGCAAATCTCGAGGACAACATCCTGCCGACCCGCCCCCGCGCGACCCTGATTCTGAAGAAGGGCGCCGACCACACGGTGGCGAGCGTGGCGCTGCGCAGGCTGTAATCGCTGCGGTCGACGAGTCTAGCCCGCGCGCAGAGTGTCTTTTGTTGCAGACCGGCAAAGGGTATTCCGCTATGACCTTCGTAAACGCGAGGGACCCATGGTTGATCGTCTCAGAAACGCCGCCGAGCAGCTGGAAGCACCGACCTGCCCGGACTGCCATATCGAGATGAAGTGGTTCCGTTCCGAACTGCTGGCGGACGAGCCGACTCCGATCATCGCGCATCTTTTCGTGTGTCCGCATTGCAAGCGCGCGGCCCAGGCAGACACCAAATTCAAGGGCACGCCAGCGCCGACGGCCAAGCTGTCCGCGCCGCGGTTTGCTGCTCACGCCGCATAACGGTTCATCCCGCCGGAGCGCGCTGCGATGCTGGGCGCCCAGCCTGCGCCGCACCCAAGCTGACGTGCGTCGCCGGCAAGCGGCTCACTTGCCGGCCTTCGCGATCCAATCCGCAGGCTTGATGCGCCCTGCGAAAGCCGCCGCACCGGTGGTGCTTGCCCGGTAGACGAAAGCTTCGCCTTCCTGCACGTCCCCGGCATCCTTGCCGAAGGCATCGGCGATGTTGGTCTTGTGGGTGACCAGGACGGTGTTGGTGCCCGCCTTGGGCGGCGCATCGACGAGCTGCCGCACGGCCTGGCCCGCTTTTGCATTTGCACCGGTCGGATTTGCCATGCCCGACGCACTCGCGTTGCTGCTGTCCGTCAACGCGTCGACTGGCTTGAGCTCGCGACCGGAGATCAGTCTGCCCGCCTCGATCGCGCGGTTCAGCTTGCTGGTGTAGACATCGCCGATCGGGATCGCGAGTTCCTTGATGGCCGTCCCGATCTGGCGCGCCATGTCGCGGCCCTTTTCACTGAGCTGACGCTGGGCGCTCATGTCGTCGAACTTGAAAGGGTAGACATCCTTTTGGCTGTCGTCGGTGGCCGTGTGGCGAAACACCAACACGTAACCGCCTTGCTTGAGCGAGGCGATCAGTTGCGAGCTATCGGCCGCGGTGGCTTGAGTGGAACCACAGAGAAGGATCACGAAGGCGAGGCGGCAAAGCATGTTCATGCGAAATCCTCTGCTTAAAATGCCCCAGAGGATGGTGACGCGCGAAGCGCTCGATTTCAATTGTCGATTGCCGTCCGAGATCGGGTTCCTATGGAATCCGGATCAAACCGTCAGCTGCCGCGCCGCCGCCAGTCCGGCCAGCGCCTCTTCCAGCTTCTCGCGATCGAGCGGCTTGATCAGAAACCCGTTCATGCCCGCTTCAAAGCAGGCGTAGCGATCTTCCACCAGCGTATTGGCGGTGAGCGCGAGGATCGGCGTGTGGTGGCCGCCTTTGGCCGCCTCATGCGCACGGATGCGTTTTGTCGTTTCGATGCCGTCGAGCTGCGGCATCTGGATGTCCATCAGCACGAGATCATAGGGCGTGCCGGCCGAGGACGCGCCGAGCCAGGATTCCAGCGCGGCCTCGCCATTGATCGCGATGATGACGCGGTGACCGAGTTTCGCCAGTAGCGAGCGCATCAACAGCGCATTGATCTCGTTGTCCTCGGCGACGAGAACCGAGAGGCCTTTCGCCGGTACCGCGCCGGTGGATGGGGCAGATGGCTCCGGCGCGAGATCGGGCGAGGCGACCTCCGGGGGCAGCGCGAGGCGTGCGGCGAGTGAGGCCGCGCGCAGCGGCTTCACCAGGAAGCCGGTGAAGGCCGGCGAGATTTTCTCGTGGCGCGAGCCGGACGTCAGCAGCACGAGGCGTTGCGTCGCATGGCTGCGTGCGGCTTCGCCGAGGCGGTCGGCAATGGCAGCGCCGAGCGCGCGATCGATGAGCACCGAATGCCATGAGCGTTCCGGCAGCAGCGCTTCCGCCACCGCGGCGTCCGTCACCATGCAGGTCTGGCCGCCCCAGCGCTCCAGCCGCCGCGCGATCAGTGACGCCTCGATGCCGTCGGCAATCAGCAGGATCGACTTGCCTGTGAGGTCGGGACTCGGGAACGCCGTTTCTTTCGTGCCGACAGGGGATGACGCCAGCGGTACCGCGACCTCGAAGGTCGAACCCTTGCCCGGCTCGCTCGCGAGCGTGATGCGGCCGCCCATGCGCTTGACGATGCGCTCGCTGATAGCGAGACCGAGGCCGGTGCCGCCATAGGTGCGGGCGACGCGTTCGTCGGCCTGCTCGAATTCGCGGAAGATGCGCTGTTGCGCGTCGGCTGCGATGCCGATCCCGGTGTCGCGCACCAGAAAGCTGATTTCGTTCGGCCAGATGCCGGGCTCGACGATCAGCGCGACGCCGCCGCTCGCCGTGAACTTGATGGCGTTGCCGGCGAGGTTGAGCAGCACCTGGCGCAGCCGCGCGGCGTCGCCGACCACTTCGAGCGGCAGCCGCTCGTCGACATAAGCGGCGATCTCGAGCTGTTTCGCCTGCGCGCGCGGCGCGAGCAGCTCGGTGATGTCCTCGATCAGGGCCGAGAGCGCGAAGGGACGCTGCTCGAGATCGAGCTTGCCGGCCTCGATCTTAGAATAGTCGAGCAACTCCTCGATCAGCGCCATCAGCGCTTCGCCGGAGGTCTTCACGGCCCTGGCGTAGGTCGACTGCTCCGGCGTCAGCGTGGTGTCGAGCAGCAGCCCGCCCATACCGATGATGCCGTTGAGCGGCGTGCGGATCTCGTGCGACGCCATCGCCAGGAAGCGCGATTTGGCCCGGTTGGCGGCGTCGGCCTGATCGCGGGCCTCGGACAGCGCCCGCTCGGTCTCGGTGCGGTCGGTGACGTCGCGTCCGACGCTCTGCAATTCGGCGGGCTGGCCGGCGTCGAGGCGGACATAGCCTTCGCGCCAGGCGATCCAGCGCGCGCCGAGCGGAGTTGCGATCTTCTGGTCGTGAATCCGCGTGCCGTTGCTCTCGCGGGCGCTGTCGCCCTGCTCCAGCACGTCGAAATCAAAGCGCGTGCCGACCAGCGCGCCGCGCGCCTGTGCGGCAAGCGCGCAATAGGCGTCGTTGGCGAAGGTGATGCGGCCGCCTGTGTCGCGCAGCACGATCAGATCGCCCTGCTGTTCGAACAGGCTGCGAGCGCGCTCCTCGGCCTCCTTCAGCTCCCAATTGCGGTCGATCAGCGTTTCGTTGTGGGCAGCCAGCGCACGCATCCGCTTGTTGACGAAGCGCAGGCGCATGCTCAGCGTGGCGAGGCCGAGGCAGGCGAGCGCGAACAGGAAGCTGACGCCGATCGCAAACGCATTGGGATCGTAGCCGGACGTCTCGGACCGGCTGCCGGAGACAAACCCATAGGCGCCGCCGAAGGTCGCCGAGAAGATCATGAAGGAGCGGATCGCGAAGGCGATTCGTGGGTACTGTCGCCTGAAGCGACGCATGCGCACCTTGATCCGGAACGTCCGATCCATCGCCACCGACCCGACTCTTTTCGTAAAAACCTGTGCTCGCTGTAAACGACGATGTGCCGCCGACCTTGCGAACAGTTTGAGGCCCTGCGACCGCCTCCAAACAGGGTTGACGAGACGTTAACGGCGCAAAGCGAGGCGGCTCAAAGCGAGGCCGCCTGGAGATGGCGGTGGCCGCCGCGGGCGCCGACGATCAGCGCCGCCGCCTCGCGCTGCGAGAAGGTTTTCGAGCGCACATAGACCCGGTAATCCGCCGGCCCCTCGGTGGAGAGATAGACCACCTGACCGCCGTCGACGGGCTGTGCGGCAATCGAGATCAGGCGAGTCGAAGGGTTGGCCTGACAGGACTCCGATTCCGAACCGGGGCCGTCGTCGACAACGGCGAAATCGGCAGCGTCCGCATCCTCGGTGATCTGAACCCGCACCGTGGCGCGCGCGGGATCGTCGGTGAAGGCGACATGCACGCCGGCGGTCCAGAACAGCGACGTCAGCTCGACCGAGGTGTCGCCGAGGGCGATGCAGGGATGCGAGACCGATCCGATCTCGCTGCGCGCGAACACCGCGGCCGCCAACAGGGGAACAACCGAGGCCAGGATCTTGAAACGCAACATGACACGCTACTCGCCAGGCCCTGTACGGGGAACTGATGGGCCTTATGGTTTGCAGAGCGTAAAGGAAACTCGTTACCGCCGGGTTGATGCCGGTATCTGGGGATGAGAATCTCAGTCGGTTAAGCGCTTCTATTCGTTTTTCGCTCGACTTCAGTGAGAACCAAATAGCTGTTCTTGCCGAAGCTGATCGCCCACAGCGCTGCCCAGGCGCCCCACCTGTTCCTGACCTCAATCTCGACGATTTGGCCAGGCGTGGTGCGAACGATGAGCGGCTGGCTCCTGCCCCAATCAATGGTCGCCTCGATCGTGCAGGCACCGGCCGGCAGCGTGACCTCCAACGCGTCATTGCGCGCAAGCTTCCCAACGCTGGTCCCGTTGACCCACAACTCGTACGACCTCAGCCGATCGGCATATTGGGACGGGCGGACAAATCTGATGGTGCAGGCATTGACGTCGGTCATGGTTCAATCTCGGGCATGGTGATGTTGTCGAGAAAGCTGCGGCGGCGCATCGCTCAGGCCAACTGGCGCACATCCTCCGCGAGTGCGCGGTAGGACAAGGCTTCGGCGAGATGCAGCCGGCCGATCCTGTCGGCGCCGTCGAGATCGGCGAGTGTGCGCGCCACCCGCAGCACGCGGTGATAGCCGCGTGCCGACAGCCGCATGGTCTCGGCGGCGTCGCGCAGCAGCTTCTGGCCTTGCGCATCCGGCTTGGCGATCTCCTCAAGCACCGAGGCCGGCGCTTCGGCATTGGTGCGAACCTTCGGCAGGCCGGCATCCGCGTAGCGCGCGAGCTGGATGTCGCGCGCGGCGGCCACGCGCGCGGCGACTTCGGCCGAGCCCTCCGCCGGCGGCGGCAGGATCAAATCGGCCGCGGTCACGGCGGGAACCTCGATGCGCAGGTCGATACGGTCCATCAGCGGCCCCGAGATGCGGGCCTGGTAGTCGCCAGTGCAGCGATCGATGCGGCCGCGCTTGCAGGCATAGCCGGGCTCGAACGCATTGCCGCAGCGGCACGGATTCATCGCCGCGACCAGCATGAAGCGTGCGGGATAGGTGACGCGGTGATTGGCGCGGGACACCGAGACCTCGCCGTTCTCCAGCGGCTGGCGCAGCGAATCCAGCACGCGCGGATCGAATTCGGGGAGCTCGTCGAGGAACAGCACGCCCTGATGCGCGAGCGAGATCTCGCCTGGCCGCGCCCGCATGCCGCCACCGGTGAGCGCGGCCATGCTGGCGGAATGATGCGGCGATCGAAACGGCCGCCGCGCCGTCAGTGCGCCGCCCTCGATCTCGCCGGCGACAGAGGCGATCATCGAGACTTCGAGCAACTCGCCCGGTGACAGCGGCGGCAGGATCGAGGGCAGGCGTGCCGCCAGCATCGATTTGCCGGCGCCGGGCGCGCCGATCATCAGGAGATTGCGCTACATTTACTGGTAAGCAAAGTATTGCCTCCATCTTATACCTATGAAACCCGCAGCATACAGCTACATCAGATTCTCCTCCCCAGAGCAGGCCAAAGGGGACTCTCTCCGGCGTCAGTCCAAGCGAGCGGCAGACTGGGCAAAGGAACACGGTTACCAAATCGTCGATGTCCTCCAAGACTTGGGAGTGTCCGCTTACCGCGGCAAAAACACCGCCCAGGGGCGGCTCGGCGATTTCCTAGCCTTGGTACAGGCGAAGAAGATAGCTGAAGGATCCGTTCTCATAGTCGAGTCCTTGGATCGATTTTCGCGAGAGCAGGTGCGGAAGGTTCTCCCAACTTTCCTAAACATCATCAACGGGGGCATCGGGATCGTCACACTGATGGACGACCGGCTGTACACTCAGGATTCCTTGGACAAGGACACCTTCGAGCTGTTCGGCAGTCTCTCCGTGATGGCCAGAGCCCACGAAGAGTCTCAGCGGAAAGGCGAACGTGTCGCGGAGGCGTGGGCCGAGAAACGGCGGCGTGCCGGCCAAGACAACTCGGAGAAGCTGACCGACCGCGTCCCTTCTTGGCTGGAAGTTCGGCGCGACCAGCACGGCCGGCGCGTTTTTGTCCCAAACGACGACCGGGTCGACATTGTCAAAAGGATATTCGAAGAGACCGCCAACGGCTGCGGCCGTCGGATGATCGTCAAGCGGTTGAACGGCGAGGGCGGGCTATCGTTCAAATCCAAAAAGGCTTGGCAGCCCTCGTCGATAGCTAAGATAATCACTGGCCGGGCAGTGCTCGGCGAATACCTTCCACATAGGCGAAACCGGAAGGGCAAGCGAGTTCCGGATGGCCCGGCGATCAAAGGCTACTATCCGAGCGTGATCGAAGAGGACCTTTGGCAGAGAGCGAACGCCGCTATGAGACGCCGGCGAACAGGGGCTGGCGGTCGACCTCACGCCGAAGCCGCTAATCTCATTCCTTCGATCGCCCGGTGCTCCTGCGGCGCCCGCATGATGTTCGTCAACAAAGGTAAGCCGCCCCGAGGCGGGCGTTATTACCTTTGTTCAAAGGCGGCCCGGAAAGGTGGCTGCACCCTTACACGACACTGGAAATGCGAACTTGTGGAGCGGGCTCTCTTGAATCGGTTGGACAAGGCAGTCCTTGAGCAGGCCGTCATTGGGGGTGGCGAGCCGACGGGCCGGTCCGCAAGGGACTACGATTTGCTTATCCAGGAATTGGTGCGGAAGCAAAGGCGCGTACTCGACTTCCTCACCGACAACAAAGACCACGAAGACGATCCCGTCTTTGAGGCGAAGATCAAGGAGCTCAGGGCCGAGATCGTGGCCGCCGAACGGGAGCGGAATCAGGCTGCGAAGACAGAAATGTCGCGGCTCGATCTGCCGGAAGCTAGATCTTCTTGGGCGGAAGCGCGCGCGTTTGCTCGCCGACTCGAAAACGCGTCCGGCGAGGAACGCGTCAACCTTAGGCGCCTGATCATACGGAGGATTCGGACGGTGCTCACCGAAGTACGCTTTTCATCGCACGCTATTGCCGTCGTTGTCGAACTCCCGGGCAAGCCGATGGAGATGCCCGTAGGTCCGATGGCTTGGATAAGAAATATCGAATCCAGAATTGAGGACAAAAGACAGCGATACTTCGCGTGTGATAAAATCTATACGGACGATCCCGAACATGCGGCCCGAATGGGAAGGGAACCCTACAAGCCCGGCTCTGGAAGTTTTCTGTACCCGATGCAGAGACTTCCTGAGGCAGGATAGATCGGTATTCAGCCGAGCTCCTCGCTTCGGATTCCCGGGAACTTCTTGGCCAACCATGCCTGGTGATCGGGATGTCCCCAGCGCCATGGAAGCTCCTTGTCCTGAGTGACGCCCACGCGAACCCTGTTGAGCAGGTTAGTTAGGGGCTCTGAGGGACGGAGCAGGCGGAAGGGACGGCGGAGCAACGACGCACCGTCAAGCTCTGGATCAAGACCCATCGCCTCGCCCAAATTGAACGGCCCGTTACAGAGCTTTTTTTCGTAGCCCCTTGCGCGGTTCTTGACGGCGCGGTCGGCAGCGTCCGACTTGCTGCGGCGCTCAACCATCACTTCAATTCCGAGGACGGGGAGGCCCGCGCGGACGAGCACGGTGCTGCCTCCGTCCGGCTCGCCGCAGACGATGTCCATGGCCCACATGCCGCGGTTGCCATGAATGCGCACGGTCCCCTGCGGCCTCAGGTTTTTTGTTTCTTTGTTGCGTCGCGAGCGGTTTTCGGGGTGCAGGTGGGAGGCGCGGTCGCTACCTCCTCCGTAAGCCTCGACGTCAATCAGCATGACCGCGGTCCCGTTATCACGACCGTGTAGACGCATCCGATTAGGCATGGCGCCACCGAAGCCGCGGAACGCGCGAGAAAAGCCCCGTCGACGTCCACGTACTTTCTCCCGAAATATTCGGTCATCGAAAGTCCACGCTAACAGCGGCATATCCGCGCTTACAACTCCTGTAGCGCCATCCCGCGATTACTAGCCGTCGGACGCGCCCCCGTCGAGCCGCTCGGCCCGATGGCGAGCGCGTTGAGGGTCGAGTAGGCGCATGCTTCGAAACTCTTAATGTCAGATGCCAAATAGCGCCCCTTGCGCGGAATTTCGGCCGTAACGACGCAGGATTTGGCGCCTCGTTTCGGCCATCAGGCGGAGGGCCTCACCACTAGAAGCCCCAACTATGTCGGCGCCGGTCATCCTCCGTATCTCGTCGATCATCTGCTTGTAAGGCGCGGTTTGCGCCGTTCCCGGACGCCGGAGCGCATCCAAGAGCTTGCTGTCGACGGCAACAGGCCGCTGCTCATCGAGCAAGGCAGCACGACTGCCGTCAAGTCTCGCTGCGGCCGCGATCGCATGGGATTGGCCTAGTCCCATTTCCAGCCTGGTGGGCGCCCCTTGCGGAATGGACCGCGCAATCTCGAGCATGCTGCGATGCGACGCTGGTGGTGTAATCCTTGCCGTCGCCAGCCGATTGCGGGCGGATGCTAGTTCGACATCTGCCACGTAGCGCCACTTCTTCACTAGGCGATCGATGACGGCATCCTCGCTCGCGCCGAGCCCTTTCCAGCGCGAAGATCGGTAAAGCTGTCGAGCCGCCTCCGTCGCCTTTAGACTGGGGTCCTTGACGATGGCCTCGGCCATCAGTCGCAGCGCCGTGCGGTCCCACTTGTAGTCGCTGCCGGACGGCCGTCCCACCTTCTTCGTTTGCATCTACGTTAACTCCTTTTTTGACCATGCCGAAAATAGGGGTTCGGTAGGGCATACGCGACCGGGAAGAAGTCCGGAAAAGCCGAGAATAACTAACATTCAAGCGAGAATAATTGCATTAAAGCGAGAATAATCCGGAGAGTAGATTCGATCACCGATGCGCTTCGATTCGATCATCAAGCGGCAGAGTTGCTGCTGCGCAATTTGCTCCGCGGAGAGGCCGCCCAGGAACCCGACGATTCCTTGAAGCGTTGCACTGCCGTCAGTTTCGCAGACGGAGGAGCAGATGGCAGCGAAGAAGAAGACCGCACGTGGACGCAAACAGGATCGTGCCCGCGTGGCTAAGGGCCAGGACTACGAAGTGCGATACGAAGCAAAGAAGACTGGCCGCTCGGCCTCCGCGGTGAAGAAAGCCGTGAAGAAAGTCGGCAACAGCCGCAAGCGGGTCGAGAAACGTCTCGGCCGCTGAGGGGAGGTTCGCCGCGTATTCGGCATGGCGGTTGGCGGCCATCAGATCCTGCAGGAGAAGCGGGTGAAGGCGGTCAGCGTCTGCAGGCGCGGCTCCACGTCGCGCAGGTAGATCTCGGTCCGGAGAAACGCGAGCTCGGTGTCCAGCGCGGACTCGCGGACGTCCACGTACCAGGATTTTGGCCGACCGTCCGTTCCGTCGCTCCAGTGATAGCCGCGGCGCTTCAGCGAGTCCTTGAGTTCGAACGGCGACTGTTCGGCCCAGATCCGGACGGCCTTCTTTCGTGCGCTCTCGAGCAGGACGGCGAGCGCGGGCGCACCGGTCGTTGGTAGGTCGAAGTCCAAGATCTCGAGCAGCGCGTGACAGTCGTCGACCGCGCGGTGCGCCTGGTGGAAATAGCCGGCGCCATTCAGCAGGTAGCCGAGCTTCGCTCCATCGAAGCCGTGCTGCCGCCAATCGACCTCGGTCGCGGAGCATGCCCAAGCATTCCGCTCGAAGATCGGCCAGTATCTCTCGGCAAACTTCCTGTCGAAGCCGGCGTTGTGCGCGATCGCGATCACTGCGCCGTCGACGAAGGCCGCGACGGCGGCCTCTTCTAGCTTGTGGCCGGCTACCATTTCGTCGGTGATGCCCGTGATCGCGACTACTTCGGGCGGGATCGGACTCGAGGGCTCGTTGAAGGCGGAGAAGACGTCGCGGACGCCGACGATGCGGCCGTCCTGCAGGTAGTCGAACTTGACCATGCCGAGCTCGATGATCTCGTCGCGGGCGTGGTCGAGGCCGGTCGTTTCCGTATCGAGGAGGATGGCCGTCCGGACCTCTTGCCCGACTGTCGCCGGGGTGTAGGTCCCCCGGGGGACGAGGCGGCGCAGCATGCGGTAGTCCCCAGACCGCGCGAGCGCCTCGGCCATCGCGGCCAGGTCCGCCGGGTCCAGAAATTGCTCGTCTCTGAGGGGCTGGGTCAGCGAGTCCATTGGTTCACAATACCGGCCGAAACCTCCACGAGGTACCTGGAAAACAAGCGATTCACGACGTTTTCGGACGTACTCGGGCGCGCTGCGGGCGGCTGGCCGATTTTCCTGTTGACCGGCTCGGCGCATGTCGGAACCGCTAGGCCCCGTTCGTCTTGAGTCCGAGTACCCTATTTGGAGTTCCGCGTTCATGGCCCCCCGCGCCAACTGGAAAGGCTTCCTTCGCCTGTCGCTCGTCACCTGCCCGGTGGCGCTGTACCCAGCGACCTCGGAGAGCGAAAAGATCTCCTTCAACCAGCTGAATCGGGCGACCGGCCACCGCATCAAGTACCTGAAAGTCGACGCCGACACCGGCGACGAGGTCCCCAACGAGGACATCGTGAAGGGCTACAAGGTCGACACCGACACCTTCATCGAGGTCACCAAGGAAGAGCTCGAGAACGTCGCCCTGGAATCGACCCGGACCATCGAGATCGACGAGTTCGTCGACCGCAGCGAGATCGATCCGCGGTACCTGATCCGTCCCTACTACCTGCGTCCGGACGGCAAGGTCGGCCACGACGCCTTCGCGGTGATCCGCGAGACTATCCGCGAGATGGACAAGGTCGCGATCGGGCGGGTCGTGTTGACCAACCGCGAGCACATCATCGCGCTGGAGCCGCTCGACAAGGGCCTGATGGGGACGCTGCTGCGCTACCCCTACGAAGTGCGCGATCCGAAGGAATACTTCGACGAGATCGATGACGTCAAAGTCACCAAGGACATGCTCGACCTGGCCCGGCACATCGTCGATCAGAAATCCGGATCCTTCGAGCCCGACAGGTTCGAGGACCAGTACGAAACGGCCCTGGTCGACCTCATCA
This sequence comes from Bradyrhizobium sp. MI1.11, assembly GCF_055811255.1. Lineage (NCBI taxonomy): Bacteria > Pseudomonadati > Pseudomonadota > Alphaproteobacteria > Hyphomicrobiales > Nitrobacteraceae > Bradyrhizobium > Bradyrhizobium sp. MI1.11. The sequence goes on along the minus strand of NZ_JBVVPM010000042.1, from coordinate 50,350 downwards.
ACCAGAAGCGCGCCGGCAAACCGATCGTGCCGAAGGATCGGCCGAAAGGCGAGAACGTCGTCGATCTGATGGACGCGTTGCGCAAAAGCGTCGGCGGCGCGGCGACGGAGAGCAAGTCTTCGAAGAAGCCGGCCAAGAAGGCGAAGAAGGCTGCGGCCGGCCAGAAGGAAATGCTAATGCCGATCGCGGGCAAGAAGCCGGCGAAGGAAGCAGCGGCAAAGAAGCCCGCGGGCAAGCCGCAGCGAAGGTCCGCCTGACCCAAGATTAGGAGAGCGGCATGGATATCAAGGAAGCCTCGGCGATGACGGAAGCCTCCGGGCTGGTGAACGAGCAGGAGCCGGCCGCAGAAGCGCGCCGGCCGCGATCGATTCAAGACGCCGCCGCCGGTTGGGCGGATCGACTCCGCAAGGCCACCGTCGAGGCGCCGCTTCAATCGCTGGCCGTCGCCTTCGTGCTCGGAATGTGGTTTAGCCGCCGTCGGTGAACGAGAGCGATGCCGGCCGGCTGGTAGTGTCTTCTCGCGATCTTGCGGGCGTCTGCACCCCCGAAGGAGGCGGGAACCCCCGCCGATCCGCCGCGGTTTCGAGCAGATCTCAGGCGGGCTCTAGCGGCATCGAGAACAGGAATCGGGTCTCCTCGGGCGATGAGGTCACGGTCAGAGTTCCTGCATGCGCCTTGGCGATTTGGGATGCGATGTAGAGACCCAAACCCAGTCCTTGGCGGCTCGCCCGCGCCTTCCCGCGAAAAAACGGCTCGAACAGCTTATCCATCGTGTCAGGCGGGATAGGCTCTCCGGTATTGGAGACCCAAAGCTCGAAGGTGGCCCCGGCCGTAGCGGCACGAACGACGACGGGCTTGTTTGCCGCTCCGTGTGTCAGAGCATTGCCCAGAAGGTTGGACAGGAGCTGGCCGATTCGGGTGCGATCGCATGGTATCGGCCGATCTATCTTGAAGTCGGTTTGGATTTCCCGCCCTGCGGAGGCCAGTCGGAGCTCATCGACGACCTGCGTCAGGACAGGTTCGAGCGGCTTGTCGGCATCCGTTTCCAGAGCAATGCCGCCGCCCAGCCGGCCGCGCGCGAAGTCGAGCACGTTGTCGATCATCGCAGCCATCCGCATGATCGTGGTCTGCATCATTGCGATGATCTGGTGCTCTTTTTCGCTCTGCGCGGTCCGGTCGAGGATGCGCGCGCCGGCGCTGATGGATGCGAGCGGATTGCGAAGGTCGTGGCCGAGAACGGCGATGAACTGCTCGCGCAACTCGGAACTCTGATGCTCGAGGCGCAGCACTTCCTTGGTCGCCCTCTCGGCGGTGACCGCCAGCTCGCGGGCGGCCAGAAGCTCCTGTTCGTAGCGCCGCCGATCCGTCGCCTTGATCAGCGCAAGACGTATCAGCAGCAGCTTCCCGTCCGGATCGCGGCGCTCGTTCGCGTTCGCGATCATCTGCAGCGGGGTATCGTCCGCAGCGAGCATGTCGATGGCGAATTCGTGGAAGGAGCCCTGCATCCGCAGGAGGGGCATGATGTGCGTCTCATAGTAGATGCGGCCCGGGATCGTGAGGAAATCGCTGAAGCGCTTCCCGATCATCTGCTCCGCGGAATGCCCGCTCCACTCCAGGAAGGTCCGGTTCACCTGATCGACGCGGCCGTTCGCCTGCACGGTGATGTAGCCGCAGGGTGCATTCTCGATCAGATCCTGGAAGTCGGGAGCGGAGTCGTCCACTAGACAAAGGTCCGCATCGAATCGACGACTTCGTCCGGCGCGCTGAGGTTGGGACAATGGCCGGTCGCCTTCAGAACGATCATCCGGCTTTTTGGAATGCTGCGATTCACGTAATCGCCTACCTCCTGCGATGCGATGATGTCCTCGCTACACTGCAGGACCAGGGTCGGAACGCTGACGAACGGAAGATCCTTGCGGTTGTCGGAAGTGAAGGTCACGCGGGCGAATGCCTTTGCGATCTCGGGATCCGTTCGGCAGAAGCTGTTGGTGAGCTCGGCTCCAAGCTCTGGGCGATCCGGATTGCCCATGATCGCCGGCGCCATCTGCGCGGACCAGCCCATATGGTTGGATTCCAGAAACTGGAGGAGCTCCTCGATCTGCTTTGCGCTGAACCCGCCCACATAGCCTTCGTCGTCGATGTAACGAGCGGAGGGGCCGATGAGCACCAGCTTGCCGAACATGTCGGGCGCCTTCTGAGCGGCGAGCACCCCGATCATGCTGCTGACCGAATGACCGACGAAGACGGCGTCCTGGAGATTTAGCTCGCGGCCGATTTCCACCACGTCGTCCGCATACCCGCCCAGGCTGGCATACTTGCTCCGGTCGTACGCCGACAGATCGGAGCCGCCGGCGCCCACGTGGTCGAACACGACCGTCTTGAAGTCCTTCTCGAATGCGGGCGCCACAAACCGCCACATGTTTTGGTCGCAGCCGAAGCCGTGAGCGAACATCATCCCCCTGCTGCCGGCTCCCCGGACGTGGACATTGTTTCGTTCGATCACGTCCGGCATCGGTAGGCTCTTCTTTTTTTCGGGAGGTTTTTGTCATCGTAGTCGCGGCCGCGTGGCTCGCCAACCGATCTTTCCTGGACCGGCCGGAGTACCCGGGGTCGAGGGGGATGTCTCGGATTTCAACCGAGGCTCGGCCTTTCCTTGCCCATCGTCCTGATGGCCTCGACGATCCGGTCCGGATGGTACGGTTTGTGGAGTGTCAGACTATCCGGGACCGGCCTGGCCTCGACCGGGGAAAAGCCGGTCACGTAGATAACGGGGAGCCCTGGATCGCGCTCTCGGCACCGCTCCGCGATCTGCCAACCGTCAATATGTCCGGGCAGCTTGATGTCGGTGACGAGAACGTCCGGATGTTTCGTTCGGCACAGTGACAGTGCCTCCTCGCCTTCTCCGGCCTCGATCACGTTCCAGCCTTCGTCCCGCAGCGCCTCGACTACGAATTCCCGAACGAGCGGATCGTCCTCGACTACAAGTATACGCACCGGACGACCCTCAAGACTTTGATTCGCAATCAGTTTCGAACGTCTGAGGTACCGGGAGGTTCCGCTGCTGCCGTTCTTGGTCGAACGGCTACTCCCCGGGCTGGCACTCCGGGCAGGTATCGCCGATCGAATCCAGCACTTCGCGGACTTCCACGACAGCCTGGTCCGGGGACAAGCCGTCAGGTGGCTGCTGCCTGGCGATATTCAGCGCGTGGTCCCGCGCATGGGGATCGGCGCGGTCTTTTGCCCAGCCGTGCTCCTCGCATTCATGGATGGCACCGGCCTCCTGCAGCACGTGGATAGCCCAGCCGCGCAACGTGCGGATCGTCCGTGGTTTTTCCCTTGTCATCAGCATCGCGATAGCTCCTGCCGAGACGAATCCTTGGGCCCGCCGGCTCGTTCCTGGCGGTTAGCACGGGTCAGGGATTCCGAAATGCGGTGGCTCCGCTTTGTCCACGTGTTCGCCGCCCTTTTTCTTAAACTAGCTAAATGCGGGAACCGGCCAGCTTTCCCCCAATGTCGGAATGGACGATTCACTACTGGCCAAATTGCAGATCGCGCGGGAGGACAGTCGAAGGTTGCGCGATGAGGCCCGCGCGCTTCTCTCCGCTTTGAGAAAACAACGCGCACTTCTCCGGCTTGCACGGGCCGACGCGGCATCGACCCGGGCCGAGTTGATCGCGAAGCGAGCAGACCAGCTCCCCTGACGGGAGAATTTCGTCTGCACCAACTGCGAGGACGATCCGCTGCACGACCCCGCCGCCTGCAGGTGGGCGGACAGCCCGCTGAGGCCCGCCGGGAAAGTGACGGCGCGTCGCCTAGAATAGATCAGCTGCGGTGTTGAGGCCGCAGGTCATCGCGGCCGCAAGCGATAGCAAAAGCCCAAGGCCGCAAAAGATCAGATGGTTTTCAGATCCTCGGCCTCGACATGCATACCCGTCGAGCGTGAGAGCGCGTTCACCAGTGCGGCCATCATCGGTCTCCTCCGAGAAAGCGGCAGCATAGCCCGCAAAGGCGTCGGCGAATGTGAACCATCTCTCAGGTCCCACAGCCCCCGACGTGCCGGCGGCGAAGTGGACACGGTCGCGATCTGCCTCCTAGCACAATCAAAAATGAAAGGTGGAGAGGCCTTGCGTGTCGGAACCAAGCTCCGCCGCTCGTCTTGAGCCCGCGAAATGAACTCGCCACAGACAAGGCTGCCGAGCCTGCGTCAGCCGGGCGAATTCAACAGCAAGTATTCGTCGGAACGGACAGGTCCTCCAGGATGACGCAGCCGCTCGCGGGGCCTCCGGCACATCTGGACGAACAGCTTTCCGCGAACTCGGCCAGGCTTTTTTCGAGTGCACGCAGTTCGACCAGCTTTTTTCTCACGCCGACGAGATGATCCTCGGCAAGGTCCTTAGCCGCAGTGCAGTCTCGTTCCGGATTTCCTATCAGCTCGACGAGCTCACGGACCTGCTCGATGGGAAATTGGAAATCGCGACATCGTCGAATGAAGATGAGACGCCGCAGGTCGGAATTCCGATAGACCCGATGCCCGCCGGGGCCTCGGGAGGGCTTCGGCAACAGTCCGACTTCCTCATAGTAGCGGATGGTGGCGACGTTGCAGCCGGTTTGGGCCGCCAGGGTACCAATGGTGAGCGGCGACGCGTCGAGGGGCATGATCTCTCCGAAACGTGACTTGAACCTCAAGTTACTTGAGGTCCCAGGGTCCCGGCAAGACAACCCAGACAGGCTCACGTGATGATGAATGCGATCAAGCTCGCGGCCGCCGGCGGTCTATGCATGCTGTGCTGCGCGCTGCCGATTTCCGCTGTCCTCGCGGGCGGCATCTTTCAAGTCGGCGCGGCGAGTTGGGGCGTTGCCGGCGGCCTAGGGCTGCTGGCGGCTGCTGCGGTCGGCGCCCTGTTTGCCGGCCGGAGAAGGCTTGCGAAGCCCGATGTGCCATCTTGTCAATGTTCGTCCCCGGGACCTCGGCTCGACGAGGTCGCCCCGCCGATCGCGTGCACGTTGGCGGCCTCCAGCTACCACGAACGTGTGAAGTCAATCCGAGCGCTGGCCTCGCACTCGCTGATTTCGGCGCGCAGGGGACCGCTGTCACTGCATCTGGTCTACGCAGCCGACGCCCTCGGCGAGGTCCGCGCTCTCGTCCGCGCCGAGCAGTCCTGTTGTGCTTTCCTCGACATCCTGACCATCGAGAAAAATGATGGCGTGCACGTCACGATCACGGCGCCTCCCGACGCAGCCCTGGCTGCCGAGGACCTGTTCAACCATTTCGCACCCGAACTCGCTCATCAACAAGTCTCATAAGGAATCGACCATGAACATCGACCGCCGCACCCTCTTACTCGCCCTCGCCGTCACGGCGCTGATTGCTCCCCAAGCTCATGCGTCGAATGGGCTGCCGTTCGACACCGCCGCGTTCAAAGCTGCCCAAGCGTCCGGGAAGACGATCGTCATCGAGATCACGGCAAAGTGGTGCGGCCCGTGCCAGCGGCAGCGACCAGTCGTCGCGAAAATGCTGGAAAAGCCGGAATTCGCGCACCTGACGATGTTCGATGCCGACTACGACGCGCACAAGAAGGAGCTTCTCGAAATCAATGCGCTGCAGCTTACGACGCTGATTCTCTATCGCGGCGGCAAGGAGGTCGCACGCTCCTCCGGAGCGACCAGTCCCGAGGCGGTCGAGGCGTTCTTCCGGAAAGCGCTGTAGGGCGGTCATAATGGAGCTTTTCAGCATTCCGCTGGCACTGATTGCCGGCCTGTTCTCGATCCTCTCGCCGTGCGTGCTTCCCTTGCTGCCGATCGTGCTCGGCGCAGCGGTCTCGGAACACAGATACGGACCTGCCGCTCTCGCCGGCGGGCTCGCGCTGTCGTTCACCGCTATCGGAATGTTCGTCGCGATAGTCGGTTATGCCATCGGTCTGGACGGGGAGGTTTTCCGCAAAGTCGCGGCTGTTTTGCTGGTTGCGGTGGGGGCCGTGTTGGTCGTGCCGAATTGGCAGGCGCAGGTGGCGCTCGCTGCGGGGCCGATCGCCAACTGGACCGAGCAAAAATTTGCCAGCGGCCGGTCCGGAGGCCTGGGAGGACAGTTCGGCGTCGGGGTCCTACTCGGTGCCGTCTGGAGCCCCTGTGTGGGTCCGACGCTGGGCGCGGCATCCGTACTTGCGGCACAAGGTCGAGAACTTGGGCACGTCGCGATGACCATGTTCGCCTTCGGAATCGGTAGCGCGCTGCCGCTCCTCCTAGTTGGTGTGCTGTCTCGCGAATCCTTGATGCGCTGGCGTGGCCGCATGCTTTCGTTCGGCAATGGCGGCAAGGCCATTCTCGGCGGCGTGCTCATCGCCAGCGGGTTGCTGATCCTGTTGGGTCTTGATAGGGCTCTCGAAACGGAGCTGGTCCAGGTTCTTCCGTCGTTCATGGCGGATTGGGCGGGACGCTTCTGAAGGAGCAGCGCGAGTGGATTTGGCGTGATCACGGTTCTGTCTTATGCAGGCGCCGCTGTCTCGGAGATCGCAGGATGTTTCGCGTTCTGGGCCTGGCTTCGGCTGGGCAAGTCAGCACTGTGGCTCGTTCCAGGCATGGCATCGCTGGCTCTCTTCGCCTACCTGTTGACGCTCGTCGACAGCGACGCCGCCGGCCGGACCTACGCCGCGTACGGTGGCGTGTACATCGTCGCGTCTATCTTGTGGCTGTGGATCGTCGAGGGGCACCGACCGGACCGGTGGGACGTCACCGGCGGTTCCATCTGCATCGTCGGCGCCATCGTGATCCTGCTGGCGCCCCGGCCTTGAGATTGACGTCATTCACGCATCGTGACGGAGGTACTTGGGCGGTCCGGGGCCATTGTCGAGCTTCGACCTCGCTAAGGCGTTAAGCGGTCGGCGCGGGGTCTTCCTTCACGCCGCTGGCGACGATCCGCAGCGCCCCGTCTGGAAGCGGCCGCTGCAGCTTCAGGGCTTCCTCCGCGGGCGCGGTCATCCAGGTCTCGACCTCGTCGGGCGTCGTCAGGATCACCGGCATCGCCTTCGGATGGATGGCGCCGACCTCGGCGTTCGGCTCCCGAATCCATTCGATGAGGTCGGTTCTCGGCCAGCCAGACGGGTCCACATCCGCTTGGGCGATGTCGAGGGGCAAGTTTTCGCACAAGATGCGGATGCCGACCGCCGCAAGCAGCAGCAAGAGACCCGGTCAGGTCCGAGCGGAAGTCGGCTGGCGCCTGGCTGGCTCGCTTGCGGCGCAAGCACCTCAATGAAGGTGGCCGCGAAGCCGTTCGATCAGTTCGAGCAGATCTTTCACGTACTCCTCGACAACGCGGCGGGCCTGCTCCGTGCGCGAAGGCTTCGCCTTGGTCTCTTTGCCGCCGTTGGGAGGAGCCTGAACCGGCCGCTTCATGACCGGATTTAGAGATGACGTCGGAAGGCGCGATTGACCTGAATCAAGGAAAGGCATCCACCGCTTCTAGTCGCGGGGCGGACAGTCCGGACACGTGTCGCCGATCGAATCCAGCACGTCGCGGACGGCGGCTCAGGCATCGTCCGGAGAGATACCGGGGGGCGGGCGCCGACGTGCGATGTCGTAGGCCCGCTCGCGAGCGTGCGGATCGGCGCGATCCTTCGCCCAGCCGTGCTCCTCGCATTCGTGGACGGCGCCGACTGCCTACAGCACGTGGATGGCCCAGCCGCGCAACGTCCGGATCGCCTTTGGCTTTCCTTCGTCATCAGCATCGGAATCGCTCCCGCCGTGACGAATCCATGGGACCGTCGGCTCGTTCCGGGCGGTTAGCACGGGTTAGGGATTCCGAAATGCAGAGGCTCCGGATTGTCCACGTGTTCCGTGCGGCTGTGCAGAACCCTAGACCGTGGACGTCGGCTCCTTCACGCGCGAGCCCAGATATGGAGCGCTCCGTCCGGAAGCGGCGGCTGGAGCTTCCCTGCCTCGTCGGCCGGCGCGTCAGCAGGTCTCGACCTCTTCCGGCGTCGTCAGGATCATGGGCACGGATCATGGGCACTGCCTTCGCATGATGGCGCCGATGGCGTCCTTCCAAGAGCCACTCGCCTTCGATCGAAGCGGTATCGAACCTGCTCAACGGCGCCAGCGCCGGGTAGCTAAACAGAGAAACGCCTCCGCAAGTTCGTTGTCGTCCAATCTACCGCTCGCCATTCGATCTTCTCGATAGCAGGAGCGGGGCCGTCCGAGGCGACTTGAAGCCGTGCGTCTTCCGAGACCATTGCCAACCTATGTTAATCGTCCTAGCCTCCGGCCTTCCAGACGCTTCAACGTCAGCGTGTTCCTTCAAAGCGGTTTGCCGTGGAGAGAAGGTGATGATGCAGGCAGGCAGAATGCGGTAGTCGGGCGCGCTCGACCGCGACCGATCTGAGTGCGCCAATCAATGCGCCGGTTGACTGACTTCGTTCCCAATTGACCAGAAATCTGTCGCCATCTCACCGATGGCGCGACCAAGACGGCGCGGAAGCGTCGTCGGACGGTTTCGGTCGTACACAAAGAAAAAACATACGTCGATCACGACGGAGGACCGAATGCCGAAGATCCCGACGCTTCATGCTGCCACGTCCATTGCTCTCGCGCTTTCCCTCTTCCTCCCGAGCGTTCCGGCACTTTCCGCACCGCTTGCGCCGACCTCCGAACTCGCCCGAATCGCGACGGGGATGCCTGACCTGGTCGAAGTCCGTGCGGCCGCGCGCGGCGGCCGCGCCGTCGTAGGACCGCGCGGCGGGGCTGTAGTTCATCGCGGAGGGGCCGTCGTGGGCCCGCGCGGGGCTGCCTACCGTGGCCGCACGGCTGTCGTTGGGCCCCGAGGCAACGTCGCGGTTCGGGGCACCACCGTCGTCCGGGGGCGCGGCGGTTGGGCGCGGCCGGGCCGTTACTACTGGCCGAGGGGCGGCGCGATTGCCGCAGGCGCTGCGATCGGCGTCGTCACCGCGGCGACCGCGGCGGCTTGGGCGGGCGCGGCGCCGGCGCCCGGCATGTGCTGGTACTACACCGATCCGGGCCGGACCCAGGGCTTCTGGGATTACTGCCAGTAGCGGCCCAGGGACGGTGCGATGACGATCCGGTTGACCGATCATCCTCCAATAGAATCCGCGGGCATGCTCTGGCTCGCCGGCGGCACCTTCCGCATGGGCTCGGACCGTCATTATCCGGAGGAGGCCCCCAGCCATCGGGTGACCGTCGACGGATTCTGGATCGACCGCACGCCCGTTACCAATCGCCAGTTCAAGGAATTCGTCAACGCGACGGGGCATGTCACCACTGCGCAGATCGTACCGGACCCCAAGGATTACCCAGGCGCGCTGCCCGGCATGATCTTCGCGGGCTCGCTGGTGTTCTCGCCGCCTAATCGCGTCATTAATTTGCACGACTGGAGCCAGTGGTGGAGCTTCCAAAAGGGTGCCAACTGGCGCCGTCCGTACGGACCCAAGAGCAACATCAAGGACCTCGATGACCACCCGGTCGTGCACGTGTCGTACGCCGACGCGCTGGCCTACGCACGATGGACGGGCAAGGATCTGCCGACCGAAGCCGAATGGGAGTTCGCCTCGCGGGGCGGCATCGACGGCGCCGAGTTCGCTTGGGGCACCGAGTTCAGTCCCGGCGGCATCCACATGGCCAACACCTGGCAGGGCGAATTTCCCCGGCAGAATCTGAGCGAGGACGGCTATGAGCGTACCTCGCCGGTGACCGCGTTTCCTCCGAACGGGTACGGCATCCACGACATGATCGGGAACGTCTGGGAATGGACGTCGGACTGGTACTCCCAGAAGCATGAAGCCGATGCGCCGAAGGCCTGCTGCATACCTGAGAATCCGCGCGGCGGTCGCGAGGAAGCGAGCCTCGATCCGAACCAGCCGAACATCCGTATCCCGCGCAAGGTCATCAAGGGGGGCTCGCACCTGTGCGCGCCGAACTACTGCCGGCGCTACCGGCCGGCCGCGCGTCACGCGGAGCCCATCGACACCTCGACAAGCCACCTCGGATTTCGCTGCGTAAAGAGAGCCCCGGCGCCGGAATAACTCTCAGTCCTCACAGTGAAGAAGGAGCCCAGGATGCCCGACGACACCAAGGAGCAAGACAAGAACGAAGCGCAGTTGCAGGCGAGCGAAGATCGCGCCCATACCCGTCGTAACATCCTGCTGGGCTCGTCGGCTCTGGTGGCGGCGGCGACGATGACTTCCGCTGCGCTGGCGCAGGCGCAGAAGGCGGCGCCGAGTCCCGCGTCTTCACCTGCTTCAAGCGGCCGCAAGCCGAACATCGTCATGATCATGGCCGACGACGTCGGCATCTGGAACATCAGCGCCTACCACCGTGGCATGATGGGTGGAAGCACGCCCAACATCGACCGACTCGCACGCGACGGTGCGCTGTTCACCGACTACTACGGACAACAATCCTGCACCGCGGGGCGCGCCGCCTTCATCACGGGGCAGACGCCGTTCCGCACGGGCCTGCTGAAAGTCGGCCTTCCGGCGGCGAAACAGGGGTTGCAGGATTCCGATCCCACGATCGCGGATTTCCTCAAGCCGCTCGGGTATGCGACGGCGCAGATCGGCAAGAACCATCTGGGGGATCGAAACGAATATTTGCCCACGGTTCATGGCTTCGATGAATTCCACGGGATCCTCTACCACCTCAACGCGCTGGAGGAGCCCTACGACCCACAATATCCGAAGGACGCGAAATTCCGCGAAAGGTTCGGCCCGCGCAACATCATCAGCAGCGTTGCTACCGACGCCGATGATCCGACGGAGGATCCGCGCTGGGGCCGTGTCGGCAAGCAGAAGATTACGGACGCGGGTCCCCTGCCGCCGCATCCGGGCATGGACCCTGCCGCCAAGGTGAGCATGGAGGACATCGAGCCGGATCTGGTGAGGCGTTCGTGCGACTTCATGGAGCGCTCGGTGAAGGCCAACAAGCCGTTCTTCCTCTGGCACAACTCCACGCGCTGCCACTCCTTCACGCATCTCTCAAAGCAATGGGACGGCAAGACTGGCTTTGGCCTGTTCGCCGATGCGATGGCCGAACTGGACTGGGTCGTGGGCGAGCTGCTCGCCAAGCTGGACGCACTCGGGGTGGCCGACAACACGATCGTCATGTTCACCAGCGACAATGGTGCCGAAATCTTCAGTTGGCCCGATGGCGGCAATCATCCGTTCCGTGGCGAAAAAGGCACCGTGTACGAAGGAGGCTTTCGCGTGCCGATGCTGGCCAAGTGGCCCGGCGTCATCAAGCCGGGAAGCATCATCAACAACGTGATGTCGGCCGAAGACTGGATGCCGACCCTCGTTGCGGCTGCCGGCGGCGATCCGGATCTGAAGAACAAGCTGCTCACCGGCTACAAGGCGGGCGAGAAGACCTTCAAAAACCACCTCGACGGCTACAACTTCATGCCGTTCTTCGAAGGCAAGGTCACCGAAAGTCCGCGCCGGGAGTTCTTCTATTTCAGCGACAACGCCGATCTGATGGCGGTGCGCTATGACGAATGGAAGATCACCTTCAAGACCATCGTCGGAAACCTGTTCTCCGGCAAGGAGGATTCCACCAACGTCCCGATCGTGACCAACCTGCGCGTCGACCCCTGGGAGCGCTATCAGACCGAGTCAACCTCCTACGGCGAATGGTGGGGAAAGAAGCTCTGGGTAATGATGCCCGCAACGACGGTGATGGGGCAGTTCCTCGCAACGTTCAAGGACTACCCACCGAGCCAGGTCTCCGGGTCGCTGAGCGTCGAGAAGGCGTTGCAGGCGCTGCAGCAGGGAGCCACAAAAAACTGACGTCCGACGCGACTTGTCGTGATCAATCAAGTGATGGAGGTGGTGCTTTAGGCCCACCTCCTGATCTGGGGCAGCGAAGGTGGCACAATGAGTTGGAAGAGCGTCTCAAGCTTTCTGTTCGGGGGGATGCTCTGCTTCGTTGCGGGCCTTGCGTGGGCGCAGACCGATCCGCTGCCGTCCTGGAACGACGGCCGGGTCAAGAACTCGATCAACGATTTCGTCGCGCGCGTCACGGCCGAGGGCGGGTCGGACTTCGTGCCGGCGCCCGAGCGCGTGGCCGTGTTCGACAACGACGGCACGCTCTGGACCGAGCAGCCGTTCTATTTCCAGGGCTTCTTCGCTCTCGACCGCGTCAAGGCGATGGCCCCGCAGCATCCGGAATGGAAGACGACGCCGCCGTTCAAGGCGGTGCTCGATGGAGACATGAAGGCGCTGGCCGGCTCGGGCGAAAAGGGGCTGATGCAGATCGTCGGCGTCGCGCACAGCGGCATGACCACCGACGAGTTCTCGAAGTCGGTCGTCGACTGGCTCGCGACGGCGCGGCATCCACGTTTCAAGCGTCCCTACACCGAACTGACCTACCAGCCGATGCTGGAGCTGCTGACGCTTCTCCGGAGCAAAGGCTTCAAGACCTTCATCGTGTCGGCCGGCGGCGCCGAATTCATGCGGCCTTGGGCGGAAAGGGTCTACGGCATTCCGCCCGAACAGGTGGTCGGCTCGTCCGGCGTCGTGACGTTCCGGACGGACCCTGGTGGCAAGCCGTTCCTGCTCAAGATGCCCAAGATCGAGTTCGTGGATGAGGGGCCCGGCAAGCCCGTCGGCATCAACCGTTTCATCGGACGGCGGCCGATCTTCGCCTTCGGCAACTCCGACGGCGACCTGCAGATGCTGCAGTGGACGACGGCCGGCGCGGGTGCCCGCTTTGCCGGGATCGTCCATCACACCGACGCCGAACGGGAGTACGCCTACGACCGGGGATCGAAGGTCGGCAAGCTGGATAAGGCGCTGGATGAAGGCCGGGCAAGAGGGTGGACCGTCGTCGACATGAAGCGGGACTGGAGAGCGGTTTTCAAGCCCGAAAAGTAAGTGCGACCAGAACAGCGAGTGATACTGCAATTGATGCTTTGCCAACCTGAGGAGTAACCCGATGTATAGACTGATGCTGGCTGCTGCCGTGTGTTTTGTCTCCTTTGCCGCAACGGCTGAAGAAGATTCCAAAACCGCCATTAAAAAATGGCGTGCGTGTGCCGACGCTACGGCGATTCGATTCGCCAAAACCGATGAAGCTGCTCAAGTGGTTTCACGCCTGGCGATATTGTCTTGCCGCGCCGAGAAGCAGGCCGCCTGGCAGGCGATGTCCCAGGAAAGCGGCCCGCACTTTGCCGACGACTACGTCGAAACCATGGAGCGTCGCTACACCGATCTGCTTGCGATCGACGTCATAGAGATGCGGCTGAAAAAGTAGAATGTATGGGACGGACGTCCGCTGGAGATGCACCCCGTGATGAAAATCATGAACAGCATTGCGGCTCTATTCGCCTGCTTGGTGATGTTCTCTGCGGACGCCTGCCATGCCCAGGAACCGCGCCTGGATGAGCGCCTCCTTGTTCTGCCGCTTCCGATCCCGGTCCTCGCCTATGTGGTGAGACCGCTCGTCGATGCGCCGCTCCCTCTGGTCGTCATGAACCACGGCGAAACGCTGGACCCGAGGGAGCGCAGCTTTTATCCGATGGTTGAATTCCGCGACGCCGCCTTCTGGTTCGCCAGGCGCGGACATCTCGTCGTCGTGCCGATCCGGCCGGGTTTCGGCAGTTCGGCAATCGATCTCCCCGACCAAGGCGTATTCAGCACCTACTTCGGCGCTGTCGGAAAGTGCACCGACGCAAGCTTTCGAACCGCCGGCATCGCAATCGCCAGGCTTGATCAGTGGGTGATCGATTATGTCGTCGGCCAGAAGCTCGCGATTGCTTCCGGTACGATCGTCGTCGGCCAGTCCGGCGGCGGCTGGGGCGCTTTGGCATTCTCGTCTTTGAATCCGACCGGCGTGCGAGCCGTCATCACCTTCGAGGCCGGCCGGGGCGGCCGGGTGGACGGCAAGCCCAACAACAACTGTAATCCCGAAAAGCTGATCGAAGCGGCGCGTGAATTCGGCAGTTCTGCACGCGTGCCCACGCTGTCGATATACACCGAGAACGATACTTATTTTGGTCCGGCGCTCTCGGGAAAGTTGCTCGAAGCTTACAATGCCGCAGGCGGACAAGGCGAATATCACTTGGTGCCGCCGTTCGGGAATGAGGGCCACTTCCTGATAGATGACCCGAAGGCCATTCCGATCTGGTCACCCATCGTGAGCCGGTTTCTGGAGGCCCATCCATGAGAGGGATCAAGAAATCGACGCTTCGTTCATCGACGGTTGTTGCGACGTGGGTGTGCACGATCTTGGTCGCTGGCATGCAATTTACCGGGTCCTCGGCTCAACAGGCGTCGGACACCAAACCGGACATGTCCAACAACTCCGGCGTCAAGCCGCTGGGAAAGCGTGATATCCGGGACATTCGATTGAGTGGCTGGCGTAAACTGTGCTTCGAAGTGTCCCCTGCGGAAAAAGTATGCCGGACAACGAACGTCGGCGTGATGGATACCGGGCAGGAAATGATCCGGTTCGATCTGATCGACGCGGGGGCCGCCGAGGGTCGCATTCAGATGCTGCTGCCGCCCGGAATGTATTTGCGATCCGGCATTACGTTGGCCGTGGACCAGAAAGAGCCGCTCCACCTTTCATACAGCTGGTGTCTTGCAAACGCGTGCGTCGCCGCGGGCCCCGCCACCCCTCGCTTCGTCAGCGATCTTCGGTCCGGTCGCGTCTTGACGATAGAAGTCGTCGACCCAAGCCTGCTGACGGTTTCGGTGGCCGTTCCACTCGATCAGTTCGCGTCAGTCCATAGCGGGCCGCCGGCTCAGCTATTCGATGAATCGCTGAGCCTCAGGAACTAAACCGCGACCATCGTCAACAACGGCCAGCAGGTCATTCATTGTATTCTGACAATCCCGCGGGCTGGGCTCGACATAGCGAGCCAGGAGGCTTGGGCTTTTTTTACCGCTTGGGTATGCGCTCGTCACGCCGGTACTCTCGTGCAGAAAATGCCGTCAGGAACGCCGCGTCCCCTTGCTGAGCCCCTTGAAAGAACTGGCCCGCAGAAGGCCTTCAGAGGTGATGTCACGGTATTCGATGTCGGCATAGAATCTTGGCTCTACCCAGGTTGCCTTCGGTTTCTTGACGGGCTTGGTGAGCTTTTGCTTCGGACTGACGACGGTATCGAGAGCCTTGCGGATCTCCGCCGACTTCGTCCGGCTCCAGCCCGTGCCGACCTTGCCCATGTACCGCAGCTCTTTTCCTTCCTGCTTGCCGAGGTAGAGCGCGGCGACGCCGGACGGGTCCTTGACGAAGCCAACGACGGGGAATTTCTGGCGCTGTACCGTCTTGATCTTCTGCCAGGCCTCAACCCGGTCCGACCGGTAAGGGGCATCCACTCGCTTGGAGACGATGCCCTCGTAGTTGAGCTTGCTCGCCGCCTCGAACAACGCCTGACCGTCGCCTTCATGGTGCTCGCTGTAGAATATCGGTGCTTCCAGGCCGTTCTCTTCGATCAGCTGCTTCAGCAGCTCCTTGCGGGCAAGCTGCGCATGTTTGCGGAGGTCTACGCCGTCCAGCCACAGGAGATCGAAGGCGAAGAAAACGAGGCGGTCCTGGTCGCCTCTACCGAGGTCCGCCTGAAGTTCGGAGAAGTTGGTGCGCTCTTCGTGGATGACGACCACTTCCCCGTCCACGATAGCCTGACCAGGGATGTCGAAGGCGCCGGCAATGACCGCGAACCGGTTGATCCAGTTATGGCCGTTCCTGGTGAAGGCCTTCCGGCTGTCGCCGTCGATGTGGAGCTGTACGCGGTAGCCGTCGTATTTGACTTCGTGAATCCATTGAGCCCCTGAAGGCGCTTTCATCTTCAGGGTCGCAAGCTGGGGGCTGATAAAGCCCGGCATGGAAGCTCGCGGCTTCTTGGCCGGGGCTCGGGTACGCTTCGCCACTAACGCAACTCACAAAAAAGCCCGCCGCCGGTGTTGGGAGCCGGCGGCGGGACAGTCTACCTACCTTATTCACGACTCTCCAACCGCGAAGCCGAACTGGCGTTCCCGCGCGTTCTCCCATACAACCGCAATCGCGATTCCAGGTTGTATTTTCAACGTCAACGAGAACGGCCGCCGAACGGTTGGCGAACGCGTGATAGGGCGTTCTTCCTGAGGAGCGTCAGCTGAGGCCGGACAGATCAGGGTTTGGAACCTTAGAACCGACTGCGCGCTAGGAAATACCGGAGGTCGTTCCGATGTCCCCGGAAGAATACCTTGAGCTGGCTGCGCGATACCGGAAGATTCTTGAGACCGCCACAGACCCGTTTACCCGTTATCATCTTGAAGCAATGGAACGGAGCTATCGGGTTCTTGCGGACAGCGAACGTGCAGTTCAAACATCCCGCCGGATCGTTGAGGCCTTGGACGAGTCGGGCAATCGCGACGAAGAAAAGACCGTTGCTCAGATCAAACCGGGGTCCTGAGGTCGGGTGGCCCGCTGGCGTTCCGAAGCACGTTGCTTGCCAGCGACCTCGGACATCCGGCGGCTGACGCGCTCTGGGCTTAGACCCTACGGAGCATCGCGAGTCAGGTTTCTGCACCCACTATCGGTCTGTCCAGGCCTAGCTTGGTTCTGAGGCACGCACTGACGGCGCCGCGTCTTCCTTCACGCCGCGAGCGACGATCCGGAGCGCCCCGTCCGGAAGCGGCCGCTGCAGGTTCAGGGCTTCGTCCGGAGGGGCGTTCATCCAGGTCTCGACTTCCTCGGGCGTCGTCAGGATCACAGGCATCGCCTTCGGGTGGATGGCGCCGACCTCGGCGTTCGGCTCCGTCGTCAGGAATGCGTAGAGGTCGTTGGTGGTCTCGCCTTCCTTGACCTTCCTGACCGATGTCCAGTTCGTCCAGATGCCGGCGAAGCAGGCCAGTGGCCGGCTTTCATCGAGCGCGAACCAGATGTCGCCGCCCTCGGCCTTGTTGAACTCGCTGAACGAGTTGAACGGCACGACGCAGCGGTTCTCGGGACCCAGCCACCGCGTCCAGTGTTTGCTCTTCACGTTGCGGATGTTGGTGGTTCCAGAATCCGGCTCCATCCGGAGCAATTCCTTGAAGTCGACGGGCTTGCCCTTGGCCTGCAGTTTCTCGGCCCGCTTCTTCGTCGCGTCCATCAGCGCTTTGGAAGATGACGGCATGCCCCACCGCGCGGTTGCGAGCTCACGGCCATCGATGCCGGTCCGAACGATCGGCGCCTTGTAATCTGGAAACACGCCGGGCATCGGCGCGAGATTGCCGACGTACCGCTTGACGACGCGGAACAGCGCGCTGATGGCGGCTTGGTTGGTGGTGATCGAGTAGAGATTGCACATCGTCAGGTCTCCGGAGCGACCTGGCGAGGGTGCTGCGCCAATTGTAGCAGCGTGGCCGCCGGGCGGCGATTGGCCTTGGCGCACTTGCTGCACCTGAGTCTGCTCGCCAGGTCGTGGACCGCCATCGTGGGCGGGTGGCGCAGAGCGGCCAGATCAACGTCCCGCTTGGTCTTGCAGCGCGAGCATTCGATCTCAAGCCATGGGTAGCCGCCGTTCAGAGCTTGGTCGACCGTCGGCGAAGGATCGACCGGACCCCCGTCGGCCCACATCCGCTCGTTCCAGCTTTCGCACGCCAGCTTGTCCGCCGTCCGGATCAGAGCCTCGCCTTTGGCTCGGGCCTCGGCGGACTGCGCCGCAAGGATGGTCGTCATCGCGCGCGACTTGCCGAGCTCCTTGCTCAGCGCCTTGCGGTCTCCTCCAGAGAGGGGTGTGGGGTGGTGCTTCGGCGCCATTGCCCTCGCCTAGTCGAAGGCGGGCCAGCAGCCGTCCTCTTCGTAGCGGCCGGTCCTCGCCTGGCAGGTGTTCTCCAGCAGCCGTTGGCCGACCTCCGCCCAGATCGCGTTCTGCCAATATAGGCGGGTGGCGTCGACCTTCTGAATCTCGACCGTTCGGCCGCACCGTCGGCAAGCCACCCGCAGCAGGTGCCGCTGGATGTCGGCCAGCCGCTGCGTCCGGATCGAGGGGCCGGGTGGGACGCGGTCGGCAGAAGCGTCGTCTAGGATGGCTTGCCAGTATTCCGCAGGCAGGTCGTCGCCAGGCGCCCATCCGCGCGCCGGCGGGGCGTTCCTGCCGACCGCAGCAGCCATCCGTTCCATCTGGGTTCGACTCGGCAGCCAACTTGCGGGGTGATCGGTCATCTCCGTATTAGAACATATAGAGAACAAAAATCCAGACGATTCGAGATGGTTGAGTTCGGTAAGGATTTATGCAAAAAATGCAAAATGGTAGGGCGACCAAAACGAACCCAGGATGTTGCGTTGGCGGATCGCCTTCATAAGTGGCGGCTGCGGGCCGGACTAACCCGTTCGCGTATGGCCGAAAGGCTCGAAGTTGCGCCGTCGACGCTAACTAGAGCACTACAAACGCGTAGTTTTTCAGCCGATCTGAGAGAGAAAGTGCTCTCGTTCCTGGAGGAGATGGAGAGCGCCGGCAGTGACATCGCCGAACCCCGGACATTTCTGGTCGAGGGCGTTTCGGCAAGCGATTTGCGGTTTTTGCAAAAATTCGTTAACCATATCCTTCCGAAGGTCGAGGAAGTTCTGAGGTCAGCGCTACGCGGGCCGTCCGTTGGAGAGAAGTCATGACCAGCTCGAAGCAGATCATCGCGATGATCCGCAGCCACGCCGACGGTGACAGTCAGAAAT
The DNA here is from genome assembly GCF_055811255.1 of Bradyrhizobium sp. MI1.11. Lineage (NCBI taxonomy): Bacteria > Pseudomonadati > Pseudomonadota > Alphaproteobacteria > Hyphomicrobiales > Nitrobacteraceae > Bradyrhizobium > Bradyrhizobium sp. MI1.11. Next base: position 31,714 of record NZ_JBVVPM010000042.1, on the reverse strand, counting down.
TCCTTTCCATCGCGGAGCACATCGCCAGCGACGCGGACAAGTCCGGGAAGACGAAGGTCGCCACCGAGATCCGCGACGTCGTCACCAGGATTCGGGACCGTGCGGGCGAACGTGGCGGCGCGCCGATTCCGCTAGCGGCGCCACGCGGTGAATTGGCCGGCCTCGTCACCGCGACCTATCCGGAGGTGATGCTTTCCGACGTGGTTCTGAACGCAGATCTCAAACGCAGGGTCGAGCGTCTGGTGCGGGAACACCGCGAAAGCGCGACGCTCCAAGAGAAGGGCCTGAAGCCGAGTCGGAAATTCCTGTTCTCGGGTCCTCCCGGCACCGGCAAGGGCATGACCGCCGCGGCGCTGGCCGCGGAGTTGAACCTGCCGCTCTTCACGGTCATGCTCGATGCCGTGATCACGAAATATCTGGGGGAAACTGCGGCCAAGCTTCGCCTGATCTTCGACGCGATGAGTTCCGTGCGCGCGGTCTACTTCTTCGACGAGGTCGACGCGCTGGCGGCCAGCCGCAGCATGGACAACGACATCGGCGAGGCGCGGCGCATGCTCAACTCCTTCCTCAAATTTCTCGAGGACGACCGCTCGAAGAGCATCATCATCGCGGCCACGAACCATCGCACGCTTCTGGATGCCGCTATTTTCAGGCGCTTTCACTCGGCCTTCGTCTACGAAAGACCGACGATCGCGGAGGCGCGGAGCGTGCTGGTCAACAATCTGCTCAGCTTCGATCTTGATCGGATCGACTGGTCCGAGTTCGTCGGTCTGACACCAAAGCTCAGCCAGGCCGATCTCGTCGCTGCAGCCGAAGATGCCGCGCGCGAGGCGGTTCTGGACAACCAAGGGGTTGTCACGACCGAAATTTTGTATCGCGCGTTGCAGGACCGCGCTGGTATAAATCCCGAATAGCAGGGCGAATCGAGAACCGCCCGGACGAGTGGGCGGATGGCGCGGAAACTAGCGAGGCCAAGGCAACAGCAGCGCAGGCGGCGTCCGGACACGATCGCCGCACCGGGCGGCACGGATTCGCCCGCCTACCGTCACCTCCACATGCGCGGACTCGGCAAGGCTCCGGCCAAGTTCGGATCGCGCGGCTACAAGACCGAGAAGGACGTCAATCCGGTCCCCGATCGTGCCGCTCATGCCAAGCTCCTGCTGCGCGAACTGGACGTCGCGGTCGGGAAGATCGACGACTTCATGGCCGAGCAGGAAGACATCGGCATCCCGGCATCGAAACGCGGCATGTCGCTGACCGTGCTCGGCAGGCCTGGCATGGAACTCCGGACCGGCGACGGCCGTCCGGCCTCCCCGAGGGGACTGAAGGTCCTGAACGTGCGCAGGGCCGATGCCGCTGCCGCCGCCACGGGCGAGACCAACGGCGGACCCGATCAGGCGACGTTCTTCGTCACGAAGAGCACCGTGGCGAAGCTGCAGGATAACCTTGACGCCTACGGCAAGTGGGGCTCGCACTCTCCCACGAACGAACGCCAGAGCAAGGAAAAGAAGCCCGACAACTACTGGCTCTTCGAGACGGGCGCATCCATCAGGGAAACCTCGCTGCGCGATCTCTGGACCGACGACGTCGAGACGTTCCCGAAGGGGAAGAAGGAGACGCGATGGGAGGTCTGGCTTCAGGCCTCTCTGCAGGAGTTCTTCATGGAAGCGGCAGGGCGCCTGGGTCTCCACACCTACGGCGGTCCGAGCGAATTCGTCGAAACGGTCGTCCAGAGCATCGTCGCGACGCCGCAGGATCTACAGCGCCTGGTTCATCAGAGCGCCGCCGTCGTCGAACTGCGGAGCGCTTCCTCGTTCTCGTCCGGCTTCTTCAATCTGGATCCCGAGGACAGGAAGTTCGCCGCCTCCGAGATGGCCCGTCGCATCGTGCGAGCTCCTGACGACGCGCCGAAGGTCGTCATCCTCGACACCGGCGTCAACCGCGAGAACGTGCTTCTGCGCAGCAGTCTTGCGGCGGCGGAGTGCAAGACGGTAAAGCAGTCGTGGGGGACGGACGATCATTCCGGGCACGGGACCAAGATGGCCGGCCTTGCGCTGTTCGGCGATCTCGAAGAGGTGGCGACGCGGCCCGGTCCGATCGCGCTCGAGACGGCGTTGGAATCCGTGGTGGTCTCGGCCCCACGGCCGGACGGAGACGTTCCCGCCAGGTACGCGCTGCAGAGAGCGGTTGCGATCGTCGAGAAGAAGAAGGCCCGTCGGATCTTCTGCCTGGCTCAGACCGCGCCGGGCGAGGCCGAGAACGGCCGTCCCTCGAGCACCTCCGCGGTTCTCGACCAACTGGCCTACAACGACGGCGTGGCAACGCGGCTGTTCTGCGCCGCGGTGGGCAACGTTCCGCACAGCCTGCAAGAGCCCTATCAGCTTGCCGACTACGAAAGCAGGAACGTCCGCTTCGGCATTCAATCGCCGGCGCAGGCGGTCAACGCCCTGTCTGTCGGCGCGGTCAGCCTGAAGGCCGATGATGGCTCCTCCGGAACGGTCGTCGCGCCGCAGGGGGACCTGATGCCCTCGTCTCGGACGGCGGCCCGATGGCTCCCGCCGCGGACGCACAAGCCCGACATCATGATGGAAGGAGGCAACTTCCTTGTCGACGACGACGGCTTCTTCTGCCGCGCCTCGAAGCGCCACTTCGTTTTGACGACGTCGCGCGACGCACCGGGACGGCCGTTGGCCGTATCAGGCGAGACCAGTACGGCCACCGCGCTCGCGGCTGGACTCGCCGCGCGCCTGTCGGCGCGATACCCCAAGTACCGGATGGAGACGATCCGCGGCCTGATGGTTCACGCCGCGCGATGGACTCCGGCCATGCTCGACCATCTCGACCGCCTCGAATCCGAGGGGCGCAAGGACGCCTGGGACGAGATCAGAACGCGCTTCGGCTGGGGAGTGCCGGACACCGTCCGGCTGTTCGGAAGCGCGGCCAACGCGATGACGATGATCGTCGAGGACGAATTGCGGCCCTACCACCGGCCGACGAAGGACGGAAAGCTTCAGGGCATCAGCCTCAAGGAGATGAAGTATTTCAGGCTTCCTTGGCCGACGGACGCTCTTGCAGCCCTCGGGAATACCGAAGTTAGCATGCGCTGCACGTTGTCGTACTTCGTCGAGCCGGACCCGCAGGCTGTAACGCGGGACAAGCTCGATCGGTACCATTCCTGCCGGCTGAAGTTCGACTTCAAGCAGTATGGCGAAACCCACGCGAATGCGCAGGCCCGCGTCAACGCGCTCGTCGAGGACGAAGACCCGGCGACCAATGCTTCCAACGAAGGGTGGCTCTTCGCGCAACGGTCCATGGGGACGCTGGTGCAGGACGAGTGGCGCGGCCAGGCCTATCGCCTCGCAGAGCGATCCGGAGTTTCCGTCCTTCCGATCAGGGGGTGGTGGGGCGAACTGGTCAAGATCAAGAACTGGATGAGGCCGGCACGGTTTTCGCTCATCGTTTCGATCGCCGTTCCGGCAGGGGTCGATATCTATCGCGAAGTCGCGATCCGTGCTCCCGCCGAGAATCTCGTCGAAGGCGGGCTGCTGCGGACGAGGCCTCTGACCGCCTAGCCCAATCTGGCGTTGACGTCCCCGTGACATACGTACGCGAATGGGGTTGCGGACGCGTTGCGTTGCGCCGTGCGCGCCCGCAACATGGCCACTCCGATCGGCACGCCCTTGCAGAAGGAGCCTAGGTAGCTCCTGACGACCTGCGACGCGCACTCGTCCTCGACTCGCCAAAGCGGAGCAAGCACGCCACCGAATTCGTTCGTCGTGAGGCTTGCCGCCCAGCCCGAAACCAACCCTAACCTGAAGGCGCCGCCCCCGGTTTCGCAGGCGTTGAGCACCACGAAAGGATGGTCACGCACGCCAAGCTTCACGCTGCCGTTTACCTCGTCGCAGGAGACGTAACCATTCGACAGTCTGATTCTAGCTGGTTGGTTGTCCCCGTGGCCTGCGAAATGGAGCACCGCGACCCTCTCTTTGGGGATGTCCGTCGACCAGAAGGTCGTGAAGCTTTCCCAGGTCGGGTCTCTCGCTTCCGCGCCCAGCGTTGAAACCAGCCATTGACCTTCTTCGATGGCCGCCTGCAAGGCGGGCCTCGAGCCCGACCCATATACGGGAACGAAGCTGGCTATGGAGCCGGGCGCAAGGGAAGACAACATGCGCCCCTCGATCGAGGCGTACCATCGGCTGACGGGATGCGTCATGAACATATGATCCGGATCGGCGATGCCGGATTGCGCGGTGGGATGCATCATCTCCCACGGCACGTGGGGCTCGTCCGTCACGATCTGGATCGAAAAGGCCGCGCCGAACTCTCGCCGCATATCCGCGTAGAGCGAGCGGAAGGTCTCCGGCGTGGCGGCCCAGATCTTCTCGCCGATTCCCCGCAGTTTGTTCTGATGTCTTCCGGTCTGCAGATCCGGGCATTCCTTCAGCAGGTCGGTGGCGAAGCTTTCCGCATCGCCGAGCTCGACGACCTCGCTTCGCCCGGGCTTGCCGAGACTCTTTGCCTTAGGGGCGTCGAGCACCCAGATCCAGGACTTCGTCGCGCCGACGCTCAATATCTGAATCGTCAGATCGGGCGATGTCGCTGCAGGATGAATCGCGATGGCGGCGGGAGCGGACGGCGCCTCGCGCTGAGCCTCCTTCCTTTCGAGAGCCTTGAACGAGCTTTTCGCGATTCCGCTGTAGCGTCCCCGACAGTTGAACACCGCCTGAATCTCGACGAGACCGTCGTCGGTGACTCCTACGACCTCGGCTTCGTACAGCGCCGCGATCGATCGTCCGTCACGCTCGATGACGATCTTCCGCCGATCGGCGCCCTCGGCGAAGCGCAGGTGGGCCGAGACGATCTGGCTGTCGACGCTCACCGTCGTCCAGTCGTAGGGCAGCTCCATGCGGAAAGGCGGCTGATCGTTTGCGTCCTGAGCGAGGTCTACTTGAAAGCGGAAACGCTCGCCGAGAGACGGTTGTTGTCCGGACTCGAAGCGTGGATATCTGTCCACCACGACGGTCTGTTTAGGGCGAGCTTCCGCGGTCCCGAAGTCGTCGTCGTGCTCGGCCGAGCGGAAAGGCGCGGTGACTTCGATGTCGTTCGTCAATCGCGCATCCGGATCGTAGTCGCGGAATACCTCCTCGATCACGTCCTTGATGTCTTCTGAAACGACGCTGCCCGACAGCGCGATCATCCCCAAAGCCGACTCCGCATGGATCTCGAAGACGTAGGGTCGCAGACGCGCGAGTTTGCCCACCGCGAGGGCCCAGTCGCGGTCGGCATCGTCGTAGTTCGTTCTCGACGAGGGGGAAAGCGGCGCGGCGCCCATGTCCCTCCTCATCGTGAATCGCCAGTTGGATCGCGCCATTCCGTAATGCCTTCGAATCAATCGTCTGATACCAGGAACACGTCGTCGACCGTGTGGAAGCGCTCGGCCGAAAGCTTCACGCGGTAGACGCCGGGATCAAGAGGCACCTCGCAGCGATAACGGCCATCGGCCGATGGCCGCAGCGTAATCCATGTTGACGGGCCGGGTTCGTCCACCCGATCCACGTGCCCCTCGATCGCCTGGAGATGGTCGCTCGCGGTCGCCTCGATGCGGACGGGCCGACCCGCCCGGTAGGCATCCTCCACGTAAAGCGAAAAGGTCTCGGCTTCTCCCGCCCGGAACGTTCTGGGATCCACGCCGCTCTCGGTGAGCACGCCACGCATGTGTCCGAACGATGCCTCGTCGCTCTGCAGGGCGGAGTGCGTGTTCGGCACGTATGTAGCGACCGGGAAGTCCAATTCCAGAGGGAGCGCCGAAACCCGAGGCACCGTGCCGTCGCCGGATTGGTCCCTGTCGTCGTGTCGCATCAGCATCGTGAGCGTTCTACCGTCCCAAGCCGCGGATTGCACCGTCGGCTGCTCGGTTCCGATCACAGGGCGGACGCGCGGGCCGACGCGGCCGTATTCGTCAGATCGGCTGTTGGCCTCCTGCGCCACGCGGATCTCGTCGTGGAACGCATGAGCGGCCGTAGCCCGTGTCCGGTCGAGGTTGGGCAGATCGAGCTCGAAGACGCGCTTCAGATCCTGGCCCGGCTCCTTCACGAACTTGTACGTCGGCAGCAACTGGTACACCGAATCGAACGATCGCAGCGCTTCCGTGCCGTCGAACGCCTCCACCGGACCGATCTTCCAGGTGAAACCGTTGCACAGGAATCCGAGCGCGTTGCCTGATCCCTTGTATGGCGTCCCGAAGCTCAGGATGGTTCGGGCGAGCTTCCAGCCTTCCATGCATTCGACATAGTGACGGGCGACGAGGCCGCCCATGGAGTGGACGACGAAGACGACCTTGGCCTCCGAGTTTCCGCTACTCTCGCGCCATGCCTTCAGTCGTGCAGGCACGAACGCCGCGAGCCTGCGTGCCGACACGCGGTTGCTGCGTCGCCAGTCGTAGGGGAACACGAAGTAGTTCTCGCCGGGAATCAGACCGACGCCATCGACGAGGCCTGACTGGAGCCGAGAATATCCGCCCTGCTTCCAGAGGCCGGGGAGGATCTCGACGTTGTCGACAAGGGCGGTCGCGACGATGCCGTCTTCGACGTCGTCGGTCTCGTCATCGGTCCCGGTCAGCGCAAGCTGGCGCATCGCGTCTCCGCGGAGGATGCGATATAGCGCGCCGGGAGACGTGCCCCACAGCGGCTTGCCGTCCTTCGACAGGACGGAGCCGATCAGGCCCGGCACGACCACCACGACGTCGGGGTATTTCCAAGGCATGCATCCTCCAGGCTTCGTCGGCGGTGGCGTGACGTCGTACACGCCACCGAACCGCCCGGCCGGACCAATACCTCAGCTTTCAGAAATTGGCGACACCAACTTCCGCGAGCCGGCGCGGTCTGTGTCGCAGCGGGTGGCCGCCCCGGTCGTTCTCGTCGATCTACCTGCTTGCAAGCGCCTCAAGTCTCCGTGAAGACCTCGCCGATGCCACACAGGTCGGCGCGTGCGGCGGCCGGTCAGGCCTTCTTCGACTTCTGGGCCTTGATCGCCCGCTCCACGAAATGCCAGGCGTCCTGATCCTTGAGCGCCTTGATCACCGCCTGCTCGACGAATTGCCAGGCCTTTTGATCGTTAGCGGCCGCGGCACTTCCCACTGCGGCGATGTATTCGGGCTTCATGTAGTACAGCGCGGCGCGGCGGCCGTCTTTTCTCGGAGCCTTCGCCTCCTTGGCCTTCTTTGCCGCCTTCGCCATCTCCGATCGCCTGCCCTGTCCGATTCGTCGCAATGCTATCACGCGCCGCCCGGCCGGTCGCGGACGTTTACCTTAATCTTCCGCCTGCCTGCGGGTTTCGAGAGTCGAGCTTCATCTTGATCCTCTCGAAGATATCTATTAGATATCTGTTCGATATCTTTTTTGTTGACTTTTCCACCGCTTTGTGATCTAACGACCGCCATCCCGCCTACGACCAGCTCGGCCACGACGCCGTCAACCCGCGCCACTCACGCGCGGACTCCCTCGCCTTCCGCGAGGGGGCATTCGCGCGTCCAAACATGGAAGCGAGGACCAATGAAGAAACCCGCCGCCGCACTCTTCGCCAGCTTCAAGACGTCGCGGGCGATTCCCTGCGTCAAGCCGCTCCGGCGGGATCTCATGATCCAGTCGACCTTGGACGTCGGCGTCAGAGCCATCGAATATCATTCGATGGTGGTGCTCGACGACCACGTGATCAGGACCGACGCCATCGTGCTCGACAGGGACGACGGTCGCTTCGCGATCGACTTCGTCGATGCGCGCCCGCCCGAGGATCCGCGCGCGGAAGGCCTGCTCCAGATCGGCTTCGAGCAGCGCTGCTCCGGCATCATCGCCGTCACCGCGGCCGATCTCGGCCGCGAACCGCGCCTGTCGGCGGCCCGTGAGGTGTGGTTCCACGCGGGCATGACCGTGACCGCGGACGACCGGGCACATGTCCTCGACGCCCTCGACCGCGAAGGCCCCGTTCCGCTGCGCTCGCTCCAGGCTCTCGCCGCCACCCGACGCGATCCGGCCCAAGTGGTCTACGCGCTGGCCTGCGAGGGCAGCCTCTCCATCGACCTGCGCAGGGGTCTCGACGGTCGCGCCATCGTTCGCGGCGGGGGCCTCGGGCTGGGCGGCCTGCGCTACGGAACGTAGCTCCGCCGAAACCTCGGAATCCCATGGCGGCATAGCGGCGATTGGTCCGATCGGCGATCGGAGATCCATCTCCGCAACCTGAGGAATTCACGCGACGGATCACGGCACGACGGATTGGCGCGACGCCAAGCATACTTCTCTCTTCGAACGCAGATTGCCGTTCGCCAGGGGCATCGGCACCCTGCCGGTCGGCTGGCGCGAACTGGTCGAGTCCTTGTGCTCGCGACTGGCAGCGCCCGCGCCGGCGGAGGCCGGTCGCGTGCGGCCCTACGACTGGAGAACGACCGGACGGCGCTAAACTTCGGTCTGCGAGGCCGCATCGCCGCACGGCGGGGTCGCGGCCGTAGCCGCGGAGATCGTGGCGCGCGCGACGGCCCGTTCGGCCTGCACCTGCTCGACGTGCGGACGCGCCGGCGCGCGCTACCGCACCGGCTTCGAGACCCTGGCGCGGCCTGTCCGCTAAACATGCCCCGCGGCCGCCTGCGAGGTCTACGACAGCGGGCTCGACCGCTTCGTCGCCACCTCGGCCGCCGCCCTCGGCATCGACGGACGTCCTAGCCCGGGCCGGCCGGCCGCGGAAGCATGGAGCCGGGCGCGAGCGCGGATTCGGCACGCCACCGGTGCGCACCGCGGTCGCCGCCGCCGTCGGCGCCGGGCCGAGCCTCCGGCTACCGCCGGCGGGTCCCGACGAACGAATCCTAGAAAAATCGAATCCTTGAAAAACCGCCCGGAAAACGAATCCTAGAAAAACGAATCCTAGAAAAAACGAATCCTTGGAAATCGAATCCTTTGAATTTTGAATCCTTGAAATTCGAATCCTTGGAGTTCCGATTCGCCGAATTTTCGTCGTGGCGCTGGCCGGCGGCCGGCACGCGCTGATCGCCTCGCTGCGGCCGCGGCCCTCGGCGTCGGTGGCCGTTGCGCGCACCCCCGCACGCCCAGCAGCGATCAACCGCCGGCGATCGCGCGCCGAATCGTCACCCCCCGTTTCGCCGCCGGTTTCGGCCGCGGACCAACGTCAGGAGCCCCGATGAGCAAGGCAACGAAATCGAAGAATGCGAAAGGGACCGGCCGCAAGAGCCTCTTCGCCGCCGAACCCGACCTCGATTTCGACCAGTCGGCTCCGGAGGAGCAAGAGGAGGTGGAGCAGGAAATCCAATCGCGCTTTGAGCGTCCGGCTCCCGGCCGATGCTTGGCCGAGGCGGCGGTGCGCGCGGCCATCGACGACGACCTGACGGCCCGGCTGAACGGCGGGGAGACACTCGTCGTCGCAGTCCAGGTCCCGACCCCGGCCTGGGTGCAGCAGATCGAGCGGTGCTTGAAGCGGCTCGCCGGCCGTGCGCTCGTCATCGGGCGCGACGGCAGCGACCGCACGCGACACAAGGCGGACTTCGGCAACGAGGGCGTCGCCGATGCGCTCGCGGAAGGCAGGCCCGTCATCGGCATCGCGACTTCGCCGGCGCTGCTGCCCGGCTCCCTCGTCGCCGGCTCCGACGTCTCGATCGACATCGCCATCGACGACGGCGTCGTGAACGATGCGATCACGCGCTTCGTCGGCGCGCCGGCGCGGCCGCCCGCGGTCGACGGACTGGGTGCGCTCGACTTCGGCGACATCGTCGTGAACTTCCGCGCGGACTCGAGCGCGGCCGAGATCGTCAACAGGTTGAAGCGCGCGGCGAACCGCCGGAACGCCCCGCGGCAGGACAGGTTGCCGAAGCTCTCCGACGCCGTGGAGTTCGGAGAGGCCCGCGATTTCGGATTAGCGTTAGGCAACGATCTGGCCGAATACCGGGCACGCAACCTTAAGTGGAGTGACATCGCTGGCCACGCTAACTGCGTGTTCGCGGGCGACCCGGGCCTGGGCAAGACCTTTTATGCTCGAATCCTTGCGGAGCATCTCGGTGTTCCGCTCGTCGTAGGGTCGTTGTCGGAAATTTTTGCAACTACAGCGGGATATTTAGACTCTGTCGTAAAGGGTGTTCGCGATTTGTTCCAACGGGCCGAGGCGGCAAAGGCCGCGCTCTTCCTAGATGAACTAGATGCGCTACCTTCGCGTGCAAATCTGGAAGGACGCCATCTTACATGGTGGACCCCCGTTATCGCTGAGTTCCTACTTTTGTTGGATTCGGCGACGAACGGCAACAACCGGGAAATGCGGTTCGTCTGGGCGGCGACCAACCACGTCGACCGGCTCGACCCGGCGCTTCTCCGGCCCGGCAGGCTGGACCGAATCATCCATTTCAGGCCGCCCGGTCCCGAGGGCATCGCCTCGATCCTGCGGCACCATCTCGACGGCGACCTCGCCGGCACCGACCTCGCCGTCATGGGCACGCTCGGTCTCGGCCGCACGCCGGCGGAGCTCTCGGCGGTCGTGAAGGCGGCCCGGCGCGCCGCGCGTGCGGAGCGGCGCGCGCTGGCCTGTGACGACCTGATCGAAGCGCTCGCGCCGAAGGCTGACGTCGACGCTGCGACGCTGCGGCGCATCGCGGTCCACGAAAGCGGGCACGCCGTCGTCTGCCTGGTGCTTGGCATCGACGAGCTCGTCCTCGTCGAGGCGATCGGCACCACGGGCGCCTGGGGCCGCACGCTGATGCGCCGCCGGGAGGGCATCGAGACCCGCGCCGTCATCGAGGGGCGCGCCACCGTCAACCTCGGCGGCCGCGCGGCGGAGGTCGTCGTCTATGGCGGGGACTGCTCGGGGAACGCGGGCGGAAACGTCTCGAGCGATCTGGCCATCGCGACGCGGGCCGTCTGCGGCCTCAGGGCCAGCATGGGCCTCGGCGACGGCCTCGCCTATCTGGCCGATCCCGCGAACGCGACGGCGCTGCTGCGCATGGACCCCGTGCTGCGCGCGGCGGTCGAGGCGGATCTCACCCGACTGCACGCCGGCGCCGTCGACATCGTCGCCCGTCACCGCGCCGCCCTCGACGCCATCGCGGAGGCGCTGGTCGCGCGGCGCCATCTCTCGGGCGAGGAGGTTCGGGCCATCTTCGACGCCAACCGCCCGGCCGACGGCCGCGGTGGCCACTGACGCCGCCGCCGGTGACGTCCTCTTCCGGCACGACGATCCATCGCGAACCTCACGGAGACAGCATGACGAATCCTTCGACGCCGACGTCCTCGATCATCCACCGTCCGCTCGGCGGACTGACCGGCTACCGCGTGGTCTACGATCGCGCGTGCCGCGCGGTGGTCCACGCCTTCCCGCTCTCGGACCTGCCCGCCGTCGCGGCGACCGGCCTGCTCGCAGGCGCCGGCGCGTACGTGCTGACCGACGGCGCGACGGCCTACATCGGCGAATCCAGCCGCCCCGCCCGACGTCTGGCCGACCACGCCGCCGATCCGGCCAAAGGATTCGCGCGCGAGGCGTTCGTCGTGAGCGGCGAGGCGGGCGCGTTCGACAAGTCGGTCGCGGTCGACTTCCAGTACCGGCTGACGAACCTGGCGATCGCGACGGGCGCGGTCGCGCTGGCCAAGGGCGTCAACCCGGTCGAGCCGGCGCTGTCGCCGGCGGACCGATCGACGCACGACCGCATCTTCGACGACGCGCTGCGACTGCTCCACGATGCCGGCTGCCCCGTCTTCCACGTGCCGCCCCCGGCGGCCGCCGAGGCGGGCTCGCCGCCGCCTGCGGCCCCGTTGGCCGAGGCGGCCGGCGACGAGCGCGACGGCGGTCCGCTGACCATCGACGTGTCGACCGTGCCGCTCGGCGCGGCCGAGTTCGGGCTCAGATATCTCGGGCTCTGGGCGCGCGGCTACGCCCTCGGCGACCGGTTCGTCGTGGCGGCCGGCAGCGAGGTGAGGAGAGAGCCGAACGAGAGCGTCGACAGGCTGACGAAGCGGCGCCACGACCAGTTGCTCGGCGCCGGCGTCCTGACCGCGATCCCCGGCGTCACCGACCGGCTCCGCCTGGTCGTCGCGGTGGCGTTTCCGACGCCGTCGATCGCGGCCAAGACCTGCTGCGGCGCCCACACGCCGGGCCGCTGGCTGCCGCTCGAACCCGCCAAGGCGGTCTGGCTCGACGCCTGAGGCCGGTGTGCGCCGCGCCTGCAATTCGAATCCTTGCAAACTCCAGCGGAGGAACCACCAATGGCACCGAAACCGAGACGCGTCGCTTCTCGCCCCGATCCTACAACTTGGGGTGATGATGAATTATTAACACTCGCAGAAGCTGCGGCGCTGATGTGGCCGGAAGGGGGGCCGGTCACTGCCTCAACTTTGAGGACATGTTACAGATCAGGCTTACTTGAGGTTGTGGTCGTGGCCAGGAAGGTCCTGGTGACCAAGAAAGCCATCGCGACGATGACCGAGAACGCGCGCCGCAAGGCGCGCACCTGAGCCGGCCCGCCAAGTATTGGCGAACCGCGCGCAAGTATTGCAAGCGTCCGCCCGGAGGACACTGCCCCCCTTTTCAGGCCCGTCGAGGGTCGGCGGGTACGCTCGACTCTCCGACGGAAATGATCAATCGCTTGAGCCGCGCTTCCGCCCGGTCCGCCGGCGGCAGGCGCGAAACGATCCGGACGACCCCGGCGGATGCGCCGTCGGGGACGACGTTCGGAAATGACGAAGGCCCCATCGGTTTCCCGACGGGGCCTCTGACAGAGAGTGTGCGGTCCGGACCTAGCCCTAGGAAAGCAAGCCGGACCGCCCGCTCCGAGGAGCCATGTCTACCATGAACTACGTCGACAGACAAATGCACCGCGTGGCGGTCGAACTCGCGTCCAAGCTGCCCAGGCTCGCCGAAGGCGAGAGCATCGATCCCCCCGTCTGGGCGGTCCGGCCCCGAAAGGACGGCAACTACCGCGCGTACAAGGATGGCGTCTACTGGGGAACCACCGGGCGGAAGACCGAGGCCGGCGCCAATGAATGGCTCCGGACCATGCTGCTGCAGCAGGAGGCCGACGAGGACGGTGTCTTCGACGTCCGCCGCGTCTCCGTGGCCGTGGTGATCGAGGCGCGCAAGAAGGCGGTCGTGAAGAAAGGGCTGCTGGGCGCCAAGGTGATCGTCTCCACGCTGAAGGCGATCGAGGAACACGTCAACAAGCTGCAGCTGCGCCACCTGACCGACGACAAGATCGGGCAGGTCGACACCGCGATGGCAGCCGAGGGCTACTCCCGCGATACCATCGTCAACGCCGTCCGCTTCCTGCGCACCGCGATCCGCCAGTACACCAAGAAGGAGCACGGGGCGACCTACTTGCCGTTCGACGCGCCGCCGAGCCCCAAGGGCCGCACCACCGTCGTCACGGACGCCCAGCGCGACCGCGTCAAGCGCTTGGCCGCCGCCGCTTTCGACCCGCACAGCGGCCTCTCCGACAAGCAGCGCCGCGACTTCGAGGTGGCCTACATGGAGCTCCTCCTCGGCATGGTGTTCGGCTCGCGCCCGGGCGCCTACCACATGCTGGCCTGGGAGGAGCACGGCGAGGGCGGCTGGCTCGACCTCGACGGCGCGACCTTCCACCGCGTGCCCCCCGGCGCGGCGACGCCCTCCAACACGGCGGCGCCGCCGGTCGACATCCCGGAGGAGATCCTCCCCGAACTGCGCCTCTGGAAGGCGCGGGCCGCGGGCAGTCCCTGGGTCTTCCGCACCCTGAGGGGCGGCCCCCTGAGCCAGCGCGAGCAGCAGGTCATCTTCAAGGACGTGATGGCGGCGTTCGGCCTGGGTCGCATCACCGGCCACATGCTGCGCCACACCTGCATCTCGAGGATGATCCGAAAGCGCTGCACGGGGCCCGAGATCTCCTCGGTCTGCGGTGTCTCGATCGAGACCTTGTACCGGCGCTACGGCCACTTCGACCGCCGCGCGGTCCAGCAGCTGGCCCATTCGGCCATGGCGGACGCCATGGGCGAGATGCAGGTGGCCGCCTAGACGGCGATGGCCGCCGGCCTGCTGAGGCGCCGTCCCCTCTTCCAAAACGCGCCGCCGGCCTCGCGCCCGCGGCGCGTTTTTTAGCCCCCCGTGGCGGCCCGCCCGCGCCCCCACCCCATATAAGCACCGGGGCCCCCCCCGGGCGGGGGGCCCCCGGGGCCCCCGAGGGCCCGGCCCAAATAAATTGC
>NZ_JBVVPM010000042.1:0-17494 GCF_055811255.1 Bradyrhizobium sp. MI1.11 | reverse complement strand
CCCCCCCCCCCCCCCCGCCCCCCCCCCCGGCGGCGCGCCGGCCCCCCCCCCCCCCCCCCCCCCCCCCCCCCCCCCCCCCCCCCCCCCCCCCCCGGCCCCCCCGCCCCCCCCCCCCCCCCCCCCCCCCCCCCCCCCCCCCCCCCCCCCGGTGCCGCCACCGGAGCGGGGGCCCCGAGGGCCCGCGAAGGCCCATCCCATATGACTTGCCGGCGCTTGCTGGTCTCTCCGGGACGCGGAACGACGCAGGTTAACGCTTTTCTGCTACTCTTTTATTTTGCGCATTTTCAGGGTTGCCCGAGACTCACCAGGGCGACCAAAACGGGTTTGAGGCGGTCCCTTCATCTCGTTCCGCACGATTCGCGCACGGTCGTGGACGGCGGGTAGAAGCGGCCTTGCCACCGACGCGCTGCGGAGGCGGCATAGCCCACCACATCCACGTTCGGAGGGGTGTAGGCCACTACACCCCGACCACCTCGGTGCACCACCCTCCGGTTGTTCTCGGACCCCTGGACCGATCCTGGCAAGCTCGGGCCAATCCGATGGAAAGATGCGGTCATCGGTTGGCGCCCCCGCAGGTCACTCCCTACCGGACGGGCCGCGATTGCTGTGATTGCGTGGCACCGACCCGCAAGAGCTCTGGTCGGGTCCCTCCATCCTCATCGACGGCGACTGACTCCCACAATCGGATCGGCGAATTTCCGTTGATTTCTTATGTCCTGAGCGCATGTGTACGTGCAAAAAATGCATGCGATTCGAATTCGGCGAATCGTGGCCTTCGTTTCCCGAGGCGCCATGAAGTGTATTCAAAAGCTCGAACTCGCGTAGAACGGCCCCAGAATACCTGAGTTTTGTATCACACTATGAGCAGGTGATGACCGCCGGCGGCCGCGATCTCCAGCGCGCGCTTGGCGCTCTCCTGGCCCTTGATGTCGCGCAGGTCGAGCGGCGAGGCGGCGGCTTCATGCACCTTCGGCACCGGCCGCGACAGCACCTGCGTTCCCTTGAAATGGTTGGCGATCTGGATCAGCGAACTTGCGGCGATGATCTGGATGTCCGGGCTCGCCCATGCCGCTTCCGAGCCGCAAGCCGCCGGACAGATCAGCCCCTCCTCGCGCACATTGGCGCCGATCGCGGCGGGAAGGACACCGGCCACCGGTGCGATCGATCCGTCGAGGCCAAGCTCGCCCAGAACCGTGAAGCCGGTCAGCGCATCCGGGGGGATCGCGCCGATCGCCCCCATCAGCCCGAGCGCGATCGGCAGGTCATAATGGCTGCCCTCCTTGGGCAGATCGGCGGGCGCAAGATTGACGGTGATCCTGCGCGCCGGCAGCGCCAGCCCAGAGGCGATCAGCGCCGAGCGGACCCGCTCGCGCGCCTCCGACACCGCCTTGTCCGGGAGACCGACGATCGCGAAGGCCGGCAGACCGGGCGCGACCTGCACCTGCACGTCGACCGCACGGGCCTCGATCCCCTCAAAGGCGACGGTAGAAACCCGCTGAACCATGCCCGAACCAGCCTGCCCTTTTGCACAATTAGGGGTAGCAGAGCGGGCCAGTTCTTGCAAGAACAATACGGGAACGGGTCGAGAGGGCCGGAAGGCCTTAACCGATCGTAAACACGTCGAAGACACTACGCCTCGAATGCAAGCTGCTCTGCTCAGCACATTCCAACGAATGTCCGCTACTCCTAGGCTGCGGGATGGGCCGTGGTCTAACGGGTGAACAATTCAGATGCTTGCAAATCGCCGGAGAAGCGAACGACGGATGTGCACGCGGCTCGCCAAGATTCATTTTGGCGCGGGTTCGCTGCCGCGGGACTGCACGATCACGGATATTTCGGATGGCGGCGTGAAAGTGGTGGCGGAATTTCTGGAAGTGCCGCCGCAATTCACCATCATCTTCGCGCCCGACTATTCCCGGCAGTGCCGCCTGCGCTGGCGCATCGGCTGCGAGTTCGGCGCTGAATTCACCGACTGAGCTTTCGGAAGCGCCCCGCCTTAACGGGACTTTAGCGTTAATCGGTAAGCATCTCTGATCAGTCGCCGAGTGATCAGAGTATGTCCAAGCGTTTGTCCGTCGCCTCTCCTCCGGCGAGATATCTGTTTTCCGCACTTCTGATCTTGGCCCTGGGCGGCTGTCAGACCACCGGCATCGAGGACATCACCGGCGCGCTCGGCGGAAAATCGGACACGGCTGTCAGGGCCGAGGCCAAGCCAGACGTGAGGCCGGACATGGACGCGCTGCGCGAGCGCTATCGCGCCAAGCCTGGCGATCCCAACGTCGCGCTCGAATATGGCAAGGCGTTGCGCCAGACCGGCCAGCGCGCGCAGGCGCTCGCGGTGCTGGAGCAGGCCGTGCTTGCCCATTCCAGCAACAAGGCGCTGCTCGCCGGCTATGGCCGCGCGCTCGCCGACAGCGGCAGTTTCCAGCAGGCGTTCGACGTCCTCGGTCGCGCGCATTCGCCCGAGGATCCCGACTGGCATATCCTGTCGGCGCAGGGCGCCGCGCTCGATCAGCTCGGTCGCAACGAGGAGGCGCAGCAATACTACGCCGCCGCACTGAAAATCGTGCCGGACGAACCGTCGGTGCTGTCCAATCTCGGACTGTCCTACATGCTGCAGAACAATCTGCCGCGGGCAGAGGAAACGATGCGCCGCGCGCACGAGCGCAATCCCGCCGATCTCCGGGTGCGCGCCAATCTCGCGCTCGTGCTGGGACTGGAAGGAAAGCAGGCCGAGGCCGAAACCATCGTGAAGGCGGACCTGCCGCCGGATCAAGCGGCGGCAAAGGTCACAGCGCTGCGGCAGTTGCTGGTGAAGAAGCAGCAGCGGGCGGAGAAGTAACCCGCTCATTCCTGAGCTCGACAGATTGAGCCTCGCCGAGCGCACCGAGGGAGGTGCGTTCCCTCCCCCCTTGTGGGGGAGGGCTAGGGAGGGGGTAGCCCAGGAAAAAGTGCTGATTGGTGACGATGCATCGAATGGGTGCGCGACGGAAAGAGTCCCCGTGTAGCACCCCCTCCCTGCCCCTCCCCCACAAGGGGGGAGGGAACGGAGAGAGCTCAGCTCTTGTCCCTACGACGCCTTGCGATGCGGGGCTGACGCGCGCCCCGACCTGCCCTTCAGCTTCTTCAACAGCGGCCCGAGCAGCGAGCGCTTCGGCTTCTTCACCTCGCCCCGCCCGGCGAGGCGGTTCGCCACGTTCTGGAACAGCTCGGTGGTGCGGTGGCTCTTGGAGACCTCCGCGATCATCTGGCCATTGTTGGCCGCGGTCGAGAACAGCTTCGAATCGAACGGGATCACCGCGATCGGCTGGCTCTCCATGGTCTTGGCGAATGCCTTGACCTCGATCTCCGCCCGCTTGGGCATGCCGACCTGGTTGATGCAGTAGAGCGGTGGCCGGTCGTTCGGCCGCGCCGCCTTCAACACGTTCAGCATGTTCTTGGTGTTGCGCAGGTTCGCAAGATCGGGCTCGGCCACGATGACGATGTCGTCCGCGTTGACCAGCGCACGCCGCGTCCAGCCCGACCATTGGTGGGGAACGTCGAGCACGATGCAGGGCGTTGTCATGCGTAGCGTGTCGAACACCGCGTCAAAGGCCTCCGCGCCGAAATCGTAGACGCGGTCAAGCGTGGCAGGCGCAGCAAGCAGGCTAAGACGCTCGGTGCATTTGGAGAGCAGGCGCTCCATCAGGGCCGTGTCCGGCCGATCCTGCGACAGCACGGCATTGGCGATGCCCTGTACCGGGTCCTGGTTGTAGTCGAGACCTGCAGTGCCGAAGGCGAGGTCGAGATCGATCACGACGGAATCGAGCGCGAGGTCGCGGGCGATGGTCCAGGCCACATTGTGCGCGACGGTAGAGGCACCGACACCGCCCTTGGCGCCGACCACCGCGATGACACGGCCGGTGATAATGGTTTCGGACGCCGAGAACAGGCTGCAGATCGAGCGGACGACGTCGAGCGTTTCGACCGGTCCCACCACATAGTCGTTGACGCCGCGGCGGACCAGCTCGCGATAAGGCGCGGTGTCGCTGGGATTGCCGATCACCACCACACGAGTGCCGGGATCGCAGACGCCGGCGAGGTCGTCGAGGCCCTCGAGAATGTCGCGCGTGCCGTCGGATTCGATCACGATGACGTTCGGCGTCGGCATCGTTTCATAGACTTCGATGGCCGCCGCGAGGCCGCCGTCCTTGGCGGTGAGATGCGCCTTGGCGAGACGGCGATCCTGCCCGGCCGCGGTCACCGCGGCGAGCGTCTGCTCGGTCTCGCAAAAGGCTTGCACGGAGATGCGAGGAACCGGCGCAATGTGTTCCTCGGGGTGCTGCGGATCGTCCGCTTCTTCGTCGTGGACGCGTGTCATCTGCCTGTATCGCTGAGTTTGGCCTTGTCGGCGTCTGAATTGGTGGTCGCGATCGGCATGCCCTTGCGATAGCGCTCGAAGGCGATGTCACGCCGTGCGTTATAGGCTGGCGTCTCGGACCGCGGCTGCTCGAGGTCGGCTGGATTGTCGATCATTGCCGCGAGGTTGCGCTGGCTGGCGCAGCCCAGATTGAAATAGGGCTGGTTCTCGTTGTAGCCGGGGTCGAGGATGGAGGGGCCGATATCTTCCGGCCACAGCCCGCAGGGGCCGGCGACTGCGGCGATCCGGGAATAGCTCAGGCGGATGGTGGGCAGTAGTCCGGGATCCTCCGGCCGATACGGATGCTGGACGATGGCACGCGAGGGCACGCCGACGGATGCGAGCACGGAACGGATCTCGTGATAGGTCGCTGCCGCCGCCCGCGAATTCGCGGCGTTGGCGGGGACGTCGACGACCACCGAGCCGGTGCCTTCGCGCACCCAGTCCCGGGCAATGCCGGCGACGTCCGCGTGCTGCGCGGCCGAGAGGCCGCCGCGAGCCTTGCCGACGAAGATCACGATCGACTTCTTGGCTTCCTCGACCGCGATCGGGTGACGCTGGCGATAGTCGGTCGGCACCGTCTGGGTGACGATCTCGCCGGTGGTGTTGCAGGCGCCCAACATGACGGAGAGCCCCGTCAGCGCCAGCGCGACGCTCAACCTGCGACGTCGATCGGCCATGGTCTTCGTCATCGCTTCATCCCCTCGTGCCCCGTCTCTCGCCCGTCTCTGCCGCTTGCCCCAAGTCGTCCGTTCGTCATCAGTCGATGATGAAGCCGAAATCACCGGGCGTGCCCGCGATCGGATCGACGCGGCGCGCGATGCCATAGAGGCGGTTCATGCGGCCGAGCAGCGCCGTCTGGGCGTCAGAGGCCGGCGCGAAGCCGTCGTCGGGCCGGGACAGTTCCTTCTGAGCCACCGCGCGCACCACATAGGGCGTCACGATCACCATCAGCTCGGTCTCGTTGTTGACGAAGTCCTGGCTGCGGAACAGCGCACCGATGATCGGCACCTGGTCGACGCCGGGCAGGCCGTTGATCGCCTGTTTGGTCTGCTGCTGGATCAGGCCGGCCATCGCCATCGAACCGCCCGAGGGAATTTCCAGCGTCGTTTCGGCGCGGCGGGTCTGGATCGAGGGGATGGTGATCGAGTTGCTCGAGCTCGAGGACAGCGCCTGGGTCACCGTGATGGCGCTCTGGTTCGATAGCTCCGACACCTCGGTCATCACGCGCAGGCTGATCCGGCCCTCGCTCAGTACGACGGGGGTAAAGTTCAGGGAGATGCCGAACTTCTTGTAGGTGATCTGGGTGGTACAAACGTGGGTGACGGGATCGCAGGCGTAGCCCGACGGAATGGGGAATTCGCCGCCGGCGATGAAGGTGGCGGATTCGCCGGAGATCGCGGTCAGGCTCGGCTCGGCGAGCGTGCGCATGACACCGGCGCTTTCCATCGCGCGCATCGTGGCGCTGACGGTCGCGAAGCCCTTGGTGATGCCGGCCACACCTAATCCGTTGTTGCTGACGATCGGTCCGCCGCTGACCGAGAACGGGTTGGAATTGTTGAAGTTCACCACCGCGGTGCCGGCGTTCAGGCTGGCACTGAGATCGACGCCCAGCTGCTTGACGATATCGCGGCGCACTTCGCCGACGACGACCTTGAGCATCACCTGGTCGCGGCCGCGCACGACGATGTTGTTGACCACCTTCTCGGAGCCGCCGACCAGTTTGGCGGCGACGTCGCCGGCCTGCTGGGCCTCGACCGGGCTCGACACCGAGCCGGTCAGCATCACGCTGTCGCCGACGCCTTCGATCTGCACGCCCGGCAGCGCCTGACGCAGCGCCGTGCGCATGCCGTTGAGATCGCGCTTCACCGCGATGTCGTAGGCGGCCACCTGCTGGCCGTCGGCAGCGAAGAACACGACGTTGGTCTGGCCGACCTGTCCGCCGATGATATAGGCGCGTTGGGCCGAGCGGATCACGGCATTGGCGATCTTGGGATCGGCGACCAGCACGTCCTTGACGTCGCGCGGCAGGTCGATGACGGCGGACTTGCCGACGCCGAGCGACAGGAAGCGCGTCTTCGCCGGCACGATCGTCCCGACCGGCGACACATCGAGATCCGCTGCCTGCATCGGCGCCTGGTCGCCGACCGGCGCATCTGCGGCGCCGACGACATCGGGGGCTGCGAGGAGCCCCAGGATCAGCATCGTCCCCGTCCAGAACGAGCGCGCGCGATTCCCCCGAATGCGCATGCCCATCCGATCATCCCCGTAGTTCATCATGTCCCCATCACTTCTGTGACGTCAGTTGCCGCGCCTGTACGCCGTAGCGGATCACGTTGACCCCGCCGGACCGCTTGCTCGCCAGGTCCTCGGGCGTGCTGTCGACCGAGTTGGCATCGACGATGCTGCGCAGCGCGAGTGTCAGCGTGCCGCCCTGGCGCGCTGCCGATAGCGCGGCGACCTGGTCGGGTTTGAGCTCGAGCGTGACGGTCCTGCCGATGACGGCGTTCTGGCCGTCCTTTTCCTTCGGCGCCTGGTCGATCGCGAGCACGCGGATATTGGTCAGGATCGCTTCGGACAGGATGAGGTCGTTACCGCCGGCCCCGTCAGGATTCTTCAAGCGGCGGGTCAGCACGATGTCGACGCGGTCATTCGGCAGGATGAAGCCGCCGGCGGCAGTCTCGGCTGAAATCTCGGTGGAGACAGCGCGCATGCCCGACGGCAGGATCGCGGCCATGAAGCCGGAGCCGTCGGCCTTGACCAGCTTCTGCTCGCGGATCGGCTCGCCCTGCATCAACGGCACGCGTGCGATCGAGCCTGCGATCTGGATCTGCGCCTCGGGCCTGTTGTCGCGGCGGATGAAGGCGCTGCTCGCGGTCGCCGCCGGCCAGACCTGCCATTGCAGGTCCTCGGGCTTCACAGCCTGACCGAGCTGGATGTCGTTCTTGGCGACCAGGACCTCGACCGTCGGCAGCTTTTCGGCGACAGGAAGAACGGGCGCGGGCTTGTTGTCATAGCCGCTCGCCAGATACGCAGCGACGCCGCCGGCGCCCAGTGCGATGACGAGAACGACAATGCGTGCGGTGTTCATACGCTTCTACTCTTACGCGGGGCACTCGAACCGCACCTGGCGGGTTCCCCGTGTCGATGAGTAGGCAGTAAAAGTATAAGCGGTGTTGCGAGGCCGAATGTGATCGACGGCCGCGCTGTGGTCTTTCGGCAGATGGTGAACGTCGCGTTAGCCGGTCGGCCACTGGCCCCGTAGTTTCACGCAGTCGCGGCCCATGCATTCGAACGATGCGCCGCCGCGTCGTGGTGAATGGGTGGTTAGTGATGGGTGGGGTGATGCTTGGTGCCGGCATGCAGTGAGATGGAAACAACGCGCCACATCACCGCTGTCGTCCTGGCGAAAGCCAGGACCCATTACCACCGCGATGAGTTGTTAAGGAGGTGATCGATTCGATGTTCGTCAAACTGGCAGCCGGGGTAATGGGTCCTGGCTTTCGCCAGGACGACATTGAGGCTACAAGCCGATGCCTACCTCGCCCGCTTCTGCTCGATCACGTCCCAGAGCTTTGCGGCAACGTCCGGTCCGCCGAGCCGCGCGATGGCGCGGATGCCGGTCGGCGAGGTCACGTTGATCTCGGTGAGATTGCCGTTGATGACGTCGATGCCGACGAACAACAGCCCGCGCTCGCGCAGCGCCGGGCCCACGGTGGCGCAGATCTCGCGCTCGCGCGGCGTAAGCTCGGTCTCCTGCGCTGCGCCGCCGCGCACCATGTTGGAGCGGAGGTCGTCGGCGGCCGGCACGCGATTCACCGCGCCGGCGAACTCGCCGTTGATCAGGATGATGCGCTTGTCGCCGTGCTTGACCTCGGGGATGAACTGCTGGATCACCCAGGCTTCCTTGAAGGTCACCGAGAACATGTCGAACAGCGAGCCGAAATTCATGTCCTGCGGCATCACGCGGAACACCGCCGCGCCGCCATGGCCGTGCAAGGGCTTCATCACGACGGCGCCATGCTTGTCGCGAAACGCGTTGATCTCGTCGAGGTCGCGCGAGATCAGCGTCGGCGGCATCAGCTGCGGGAAGTTCATCACGAACAGCTTTTCCGGCGCGTTGCGCACCGAGGCGGGGTCGTTGACGACGAGCGTCTTCGGATGGATGCGTTCGAGAAGGTGCGTCGAGGTGATATAGGCGAGGTCGAACGGCGGATCCTGGCGGAGCAGCACCACGTCGAAGCCGTTGAGCGCCTCGCGCCTGGGTTCGCCCAGGGTGAAATGATTGCCGGGCTCGTCGCGCACGGTGAGGAGCTGAACCGGAGCGACGATCTCCTCGCCGACCATCGAGAGCTTGTCGGGCGTGTAATAGGACAGGCCGTGGCCGCGCTTCTGCGCCTCCAGGAGCAGCGCAAAGGTGGAATCGCCCTCGATGTTGATGCGGGCGATGGGGTCCATCTGGACGGCGACGTTCAGTTTCATGGTCTGCCTTTCAGGTCGAGGCGTCGAATGCCGCCAACACATGGCGTGGAAGTGACCGCGGCGCAATCAGCATGGCATCGAATCGCATTTCAAATTCCGCATGCTCGGGATGCGCGACGAGCCAGCCTTGCGCGGCATCGATGATGCGCTGCTGCTGGCGCGGCGTCACCGCGAAGGCGGCGTCGTCCAGCGTCGCGCGCGCCTTGACCTCGACGAAGGCGATCAAATTGCGGCGGCGCGCCACGATGTCGATCTCGCCATGCGGCGTGCGGTAGCGTTTGGCGAGGATGCGATAGCCCTTGGCCATGAGATAGGCCGCGGCGCGGCTTTCCGCGGAGATGCCGGTGCGAAACGCGGCGACGCGCTCGGGCGAGGCGATTTTCGGTTCCGTCGGGACCTCAGCCTTCGCCATCGCCGCCCCGCAACTCCTTGGCAAGCTCGAGCGCGCGGGCATAGACCTCGCGGCGCGGCCGGCCCGAGAGCGCGACCGCATGCGCCACCGCATCCTTGACGCTGTTCGCGGCGAGCTGCTCGCGCAGGACACCGTCGAGCGCATCCGATGTCAGCATCTCGGCATCCGCCGCAGGCGGAGCGATCACCAGCACAAATTCTCCGCGCGTCTCCAGCGTATCGGCGCCGCGCGCGAGCTCACGCAACGTGGCGCGCGAAATCTGCTCGTGCAGTTTCGTCAGCTCGCGGCAGATCGCGGCTTCGCGGCTCCCCATAATCTCGGCAAGCTCGGCGAGCGTGTCCTGCACGCGGTTGCCGGAGTCGAACATCACCAGCGTCGCATCGATGCGCGCAAGCTCAGTCAGGCGGGACCGTCGCGCCGCCGATTTGGCCGGCAAAAACCCTTCGAAAAAGAAGCGGTCGGTCGGCAGCGCGGCGACCGACAGCGCCGCCAGCACCGAGGACGGACCGGGCAGCGCGTAGACCGCGTGGCCGGCGGCGCAGACCTCGCGCACCAGCTTGTAGCCGGGGTCCGAGATCAGCGGCGTGCCGGCATCCGACACCAGCGCGATCGAGCCACCCTGCGAAAGCCGCTCCAGGATTTTTGGGCGGGCCGCTTCCGCATTATGCTCGTGATATTGTTTGAGCTGCGCGGAGATATCGTAGCGCTCGGTCAGACGCCGCGTGATTCGGGTGTCCTCGCAGGCGATGACATCGACCCCGGCGAGGGTCTGCAGCGCCCGCAGCGTGATGTCGCCGAGATTGCCGATGGGGGTCGCGACCAGGTGCAGGCCCGGCGCGGCCTTCGGCGCGACAAGCCGATGGGCGTCGATGGAGAAACCGCGCGAGGCGGGCTCCGTCATCTCGGGTGTATTTATCGGGGACGGCTTTGCGCGCATAATCAAACGAACTTAGGCATGATCCCCGGAGCTGGGAACCGGTCCCCGAAAAAAGATCGTGCCTGGGCAAGGGGCGACAAAGGACTGGAATGTGATCCATTCGGCATCACATACCGCAGGGAATGAAGCGTCAGCGCCATATTCGTGGCGGAAACGCCGCCTTGATGCTGGGTGACGGACGGCGGACAGCTAGCCAGAACTTGAGAGGAAGCCGCGTTAAGCGGGCATTATCCTTTTGTTTGAGTTAACTATTTGCCGACAATATGCCTGAATCCATGGCCGGTGTCGTGGAAAGAATGTCGTGACCGGCTGGCGACGGTCGGTCGGAAGAGAAACTGTCATGACGGGCCCACGTGATCCCAGATCTTCCTTTTCGGAGGAGTCTCCCGTTCAGGGGCCCCTGATGTCAGGGGCGACCCGGCGAAGCGCGCTCGGCTTGTTGCTCGGCGCGCCGCTGCTGTCGGCCTGCGCCGGCGTGCAGCAGAGCCTGAGCCAGTTCTCCAATCCGTTCAGCAGCTCCTCCCCGCCTCCGGCCCAGCCGGCCGGCCCGCCGCAACAGGCGACGACCGCCGGCACCGGCGGGGTGAAGGTTGCCGTGATCCTGCCGCTCTCGGCATCCGGCAATGCCGGCCTCGCCGCGCAGTCGATGCGCAACGCCGCCGAGATGGCGCTGGCCGAGTTCCAGAATCCCAACATCCAGCTCCTGATCAAGGACGACAATGGCAGCCCGCAGGGCGCGCAAGCGAGTGCGCAGCAGGCGGTGGACGAGGGCGCCGTGATCATCCTGGGGCCGCTGTTCGCGCAATCGGTGCCTGCGGTGGCGCAGATCGCGCGCACGCGCGGGATCCCGGTGATGGCGTTCTCGACCGATTCCAGCATTGCCGGCCGCGGTGTCTATCTGCTGAGCTTCCTGCCGGAGTCCGACGTCAACCGCATCGTCGAATATTCCGCCAGCATCGGAAAGCGCTCCGTCGCTGTGCTCGTGCCCGACAATGCCTATGGCAACGTGGTCGAGGCCGCGGTGAAGGCGGCCGTGCCGCGCCGCGGCGGGCGCATCGTCGCGTTCGAGAAATACGGCGCCGATCGCGCCACGCCGGCCCGGACCGTTGCGCAGCAGCTCGGCAGCGCCGATGCGCTGTTCATCGCCGATGACGGCGACGCCGTCGTCGCGGTCGCCGATGCGATGAGCGCGGCGGGGGCGAATCTGCGCAATATCCAGCTGCTCGGTACCGGCCTGTGGGACAGTCCGCGCGTCTATGCCAGCTCCAACTTGCAAGGCGGCCTCTACGCCGCGCCGGACCCGGCCGGCTTCCGCGCCTTCTCCGGCCGCTATCGCACCAAATATGGCGCGGAGCCCGTGCGCACCGCGACGCTCGCCTATGACGCCGTCGCCCTGGTCGCCGCGCTGGCGCGCACGCAAGGCACGACGCGCTTCTCATCCGACGTGCTCACCAATCCGTCCGGCTTTGCCGGCATTGACGGCCTGTTCCGCTTCCGCGCCGACGGCACCAACGAGCGTGGTCTCGCGGTGATGAAGGTCACGACCGGTGGCGGCGTGGCCGTGGCGGGCTCGCCGAAGAGTTTTGGGGCGTAGTTCAAGATGACGGTGCCGTAGGGTGGGCAAAGGCGCGCTTTGCGCGCCGTGCCCACCATCTTTCTGCACATGTGGTAAAAATGGTGGGCACGCTTCACTTTGCCCACCCTACGACAGCTCGCTACGCCGCCAGATCCGCGACCACCGCGTCCAGCACCGGAAAACCGCTGCTGGTCACGCGCAGCCGTCCCGTTGCATCCACGGTGATCGCGCCTTCTTCGCGCAGCAGCGTGATGCGCTTGGGATCAAGCGAGCGGCCTGACAGCGCGCGGTAGCGCTCGGGGTCGATGCCCTCGACGAGGCGCAACCCCATCAGCAAAAATTCGTCGGCGCGCTCTTCGCTGTTGAGGAGATCGTCGGTGACGACGCCGTGCCCGTTGGTCTCGACCCGCATCACCCAGGCTTCGGGACGCTTCTCGGTAGCGGTCGCGTGCCTGATGCCGTCGATGTCGAGCCGGCCATGGGCACCGGGGCCGATGCCGGCATATTCCTCGCCGCGCCAGTAGACCAGATTGTGCCGGCACTCGGCGCCCCGCCGCGCGTGATTTGAAATCTCGTAGGCGGGCAGGCCGAGCTTGTCGCAGGTTTCCTGTGTGACGTCGTAGAGCGCGCGTGCGACCGCTTCATCCGGCGTCTTCAGCTTGCCGGCTTGATGCAGGCCGAAGAACGGCGTGCCTTCTTCGATCGTCAATTGATAGAGCGACAGATGCTCGGCCGCCTCGCCGATCGCGAGACGCAATTCATCGGCCCACATCGCCGGCGTCTGGTCGGGACGGGCGTAGATCAGGTCGAACGAATAACGATCGAACGAGCGGCGCGCGATGGCGACGGCATCGAGGGCCTCGCGCGCGCTGTGCATGCGGCCGAGCGCTTTCAGCGAGGCATCGTCGAGCGCCTGCACGCCGAGCGAGACGCGATTGACGCCGGCGGCGCGATAACCGGCGAAGCGCGTGGCCTCGACGCTGGTCGGGTTTGCCTCCAGCGTGACTTCAACGTCTTTCGCTACAGTCCAGTGCTTGCCGATGGCGTCGAGCACAGCGCCGACGGTTGCAGGCTGCATGAGCGAGGGCGTGCCGCCGCCGAGAAAGATCGAGGTGACTTCGCGGCCGGGCGAGCGCTCGGCGGTCGTCGCGATCTCACGCGCGAATGCTGACGCAAAACGCGCTTCGTCGATCGCGGCGTGACGGACATGACTGTTGAAGTCGCAATAGGGGCACTTCGACAGGCAGAACGGCCAGTGCACGTAGACGCCGAAGGCTTCCTTAGCGCGGCTCAAGGCAGATCTCCGCCAGTTTCACGAAGGCGCGGGCACGGTGCGACAGGCCGAGACCGAGCGGCGGCAGGCCGTGCTTCTCGATGCTCTCCATCTCGCCGAACGTGCGGCTGTGGCCATCGGGCAAAAACATCGGGTCGTAGCCGAAGCCGGCGGTGCCGCGCGGCGGCCACACCAGCGTGCCGTCGACGCGCGCCTCGACCTGTTCGAGATGATCGTCGGGCCATGCAACGCACAGCGCGGAAACGAAATGCGCCTTGCGCTTGGCGGGCGTGGTCGCGCCGCGCTCCTGCAACAGCCGTTCGATCTGCGCCATTGCCGCGGCAAAATCCTTGTTCGGGCCGGCCCAGCGCGCCGAGTAGATGCCGGGAGCGCCGTCGAGCGCGTCGACCACGATGCCGGAATCATCGGCGAAAGACGGCAGCTTCGTCGCCTGCGCTGCCGCGATCGCCTTGATCGCGGCGTTGCTGCGGAAATCGTTTCCGGTCTCTTCCGGCTCCGGAAGATCTAATTCGCCGGCCGACACCGCCTCGATGCCGTAAGGCGCAAGCAGCTCCTTCATCTCGGCGAGCTTGCCGGGATTATGGGTCGCGATGACCAGCTTTCCGGTGATTCGGCGATGCATCGGCCTATTGACTACGCTACCGCCAGTTTCTGCAAGTCCACGAGACGCGCCACGCCCTTGCGCGCCAGCGCCATCAACGCCAGGAACTCGGCTTCCGTGAACGGCTCGCGTTCCGCGGTGCCCTGGACTTCGATGATGCGGCCATCGCCCGTCATGACGAAATTGGCGTCGGTATCGGCTTCGGAGTCCTCGGCATAGTCGACGTCGAGCACGGGCGTGCCCTTGTAGATGCCGCAGGAGATCGCGGCGACGTTGTCGCGCAACACATTGGCCTTGACCATGTTGCGCGCCTTCATCCAGCTGACGCAATCGGCGAGCGCGACCCAGGCACCGGTGATCGAGGCCGTGCGGGTGCCGCCGTCGGCCTGGAGGACGTCGCAATCGACCGTGATCTGGCGCTCACCGAGTGCTTCGAGATTGATGATGGTGCGAAGCGAGCGGCCGATCAGGCGCTGAATTTCGACGGTGCGGCCGCTCTGCTTTCCAGCGGAGGCCTCGCGGCGGGTGCGTTCCGAGGTCGCGCGCGGCAGCATGCCGTATTCGGCGGTGACCCAGCCGCGGCCCTGGCCCTTCAGCCACGGCGGCAGACGGTCTTCCAGTGTGGCGGTGACCAGCACGTGGGTGTCGCCGAATTTCACCAGGCACGAGCCTTCCGCATATTTGACCACGCCGCGCTCCAGCGTCACGGGGCGCAATTCGTCGGGCGCACGGCGGCTTGGCCGCATGGGAAATCCTCCAAAACTCTCGGAAAAGGGCTGTTGGCGGTGCTTGTAGGTTGGGTGAGGGTGGGCGGCAAGGGGGAAGATCGAGGCCTTATTCACTCCCGATTTTCAATCCGCGAACGCCACGCTTGTCAGAAGCCCCAGGGATAGACAAATTACCTTTATCTTAGAGGAGTTACGGTCTGTGGCCCATCACGATCCGATCCATCTGATCGCGCCGCGCGCGGGCCTCGCCCAGCTCAACGAGCGTTCTCGCGACATCTTTCGTCAAATCGTCGAAAGCTACCTCGCGACCGGCGAGCCGGTGGGCTCACGCAATATTTCGCGCCTGATCGCCATGCCGCTGTCGCCCGCGTCGGTCCGCAACGTCATGGCCGACCTGGAACAGCTCGGCTTGATCTACGCCCCGCACACCTCCGCCGGCCGGTTGCCGACGGAACTCGGCCTGCGGTTCTTCGTCGATGCCCTGATGCAGGTCGGCGATCTCAATGACAGCGAACGGCAGGCGATTCAGAGCCAGTTGACCTCCGTCGGCCACGCGCAATCGGTGGAGGCTGCGCTCGAAGAGGCATTGACGCGGCTCTCCGGCCTGACCCGCGCAGCCGCCGTCGTGCTGACGCCGAAATCCAATGCGCGGCTGAAACATATCGAATTCGTCCGCTTGGAACCGGAAAAGGCATTGGTGATCCTGGTCGGCGAGGACGGGCAGGTCGAAAACCGCGTGTTGACGCTGCCACCGGGGGTTCCATCCTCGGCGTTGACCGAAGCCGGGAACTTCCTCAATGCCCGTATCCGGGGCCGGACCCTGGCCGAGGCCCGGCTGGAGCTCGAAACCGCGCTCGGAGAGGCGCGCACCGAGCTCGATCAGCTGACGCACAAGGTGATCTCGGCCGGCATCGCCAGTTGGTCCGGCGGCGAGAACGAGGACCGCCAGCTCATCGTCCGCGGCCACGCCAATCTGCTCGAGGATTTGCATGCGCTGGAGGATCTCGAGCGCGTTCGCCTGCTGTTCGACGATCTCGAGACCAAGCGCGGGGTCATCGACCTGCTCGGGCGGGCCGAGACTGCGGAAGGCGTGCGGATCTTTATCGGCAGTGAGAACAAGCTGTTCTCGCTGTCGGGCTCGTCCACCATCATCTCGCCCTATCGGGATGCCGCCGGCCATATCGTCGGCGTTTTGGGCGTGATCGGGCCGACGCGGCTGAATTATGCCCGTGTGATCCCGACCGTGGACTATGCTGCCCGCATCGTCAGCCGGCTCCTGGGGGGCTGACCTGCGTCTCTCCCGATCACGGGCGCTTGATTTTCGGCGTCCGAAGCACGATATGCGGGCCAGAAACCCCCTGAGACGAATGCGAAAAGAGAGCCGATGACCGATCGAGACCGGCAACCCGAAGACACGAGTGCTGCGGCCGGCGAGCCCGTGGTGTCAAAACCCTACATCATGCCCGACGATCCCGAGCCGGGCTCGGTCGAGCTCCTGCAGAAGGAAGCCGCCGAGGCGCGCGACCGCATGCTGCGGACGCTGGCCGAGATGGAGAATCTGCGCAAGCGCACCGCCAAGGAGGTCGCTGACTCCAAGCTCTACGGCGTCACGGGCTTTGCCCGCGACGTGCTCGACATCGCCGACAACCTCCAGCGCGCGCTCGATGCCGTTCCGGCCGAAGCCCGTGCGGCGGCCGATGCAGGCCTCGCCTCGCTGATCGAGGGCGTCGAACTGACCGAGCGCTCGCTACTGAGCGCGCTGGAAAAACACGGCGTGAAGAAGTTCGATCCCTTGGGCCAGAAGTTCGACCCGAACTTCCAGCAGGCGATGTTCGAGGTGCCCGATGCGTCGGTACCCGCGGGCACCGTCGTGCAGGTCATGCAGGCCGGCTACACCATCGGCGAGCGCGTGCTGCGTCCCGCCTTGGTCGGTGTCGCCAAGGGCGGCGCCAAGGCCGCGCCCGCCAACAGCAACGAGCCGAACGGCGCTGCGAACTGATCGATCCTCATGGTGAGGAGGCGCGTCAGCGCCGTCTCGAACCATGCAGGCCGAGCTGCTGCAGCGGGGGCCTTCATCCTTCGAGACGCGCGCCAAGAAGCGCGCTCCTCAGGATGAGGGTCTGGCAGTTCGGTTGCGTCTCTTACGCGCTCGCGGCGATATCTGCGGACTGAATCCGCTTCACGCCGGCCTTGGCCATGTCGGCCCAGGCTTTTGCGAGCGAACCCTGATTGTCGATGCCGCGGCAGGCGTCTTCCACCACATAGACCTCGAAGCCCGCCTTGCGCGCGTCGAGCGCGGTCCAGGCCACGCAGAAATCCGTCGCCAGCCCGACTACGAAGACGCGCTTGATCTTGCGGGCCTTAAGATAGCCGGCAAGGCCGGTCGAGGTCTTGCCGTCGGCTTCGAGGAAGGCCGAATAGCTGTCGACGTCCTTGTGAAAACCCTTGCGGATGATGAGCTCGGCCTGCGGGATCGCAAGGTCTTTCGACAGCGCGGCGCCATCGGTGCCCTGCACGCAATGGTCCGGCCACAGCACCTGCTTGCCGTAGGGAAGATCGACGGTCTCGAACGGCTTCTTCCCGGCGTGGACTGACGCAAAGGAAACATGGCCTTGCGTGTGCCAGTCCTGCGTCATCACCACGTTCGAAAATGCTTTCGAGATCTTGTTGATGACGGGCACCACCTGCTCGCCTTCCTTCACGGCGAGGCTGCCGCCGGGCAGGAAGCAGTTCTGCACGTCGATCACGAGCAGCGCGGATGCATCGTCCGGCTTGATCGATGCCGCTGCCAGAATTGCGGTTGGCGCGAGCGCCACGAGCGCGCTCGTCCCGAGCGCTGCCAAGACTTGTCGCCGATCCAGCATCATTCGCCTCCCTCCAGGATGAACTCAACGGAAGGGGAGCCTAGTTCCGTTCGTATACGAACAGAAGCCCGAAAATGCAGCCGGCTTTGGTGAGTCGTTGGGCTTGAGCCGCGGGTTCGGTGCACCTCGCCCGCTTGCGAGGGCTTTGCTTAATTGGCCGAGCGGGAGTGAGGCTCGATATGGGGTATTTTTTTGTGCGGC
>NZ_JBVVPM010000041.1:0-68487 GCF_055811255.1 Bradyrhizobium sp. MI1.11 | reverse complement strand
ACCTGCTCCCTTCGGGAGCCAAGCCTCAATAAAACTCGGCTGCCCCGTCTGCTTCACCGCCATCGTCATTCCTCCAACGCTTTGCCTTAGAGAATCACAATTGACGGATTACGCAACAAGCCCACAAGGGGAGAGGGGAACGCACCGCCTGCGCGGCAAATCTACTCATGCCGGTGCGCCTGCTTCCGTGCCTTCGCCTGCTTGCTGTCCCCGTCGGGATCATCACCACGCGGCCATAACGCACGCCGCGTTCGGCGATGATGTGGTAGCCCGGATGGAGCGAAGCGCAATCCGTGGCGGCTTCGATACGTGGACAGATCCCGGATTTCGCTCCGCTCCATCCGGGCTACGCGCATCTTACCTCGTTTCGTGAACGGTGCGAGAGAGAGGGCGCTCGCTCACAGCCGCGTTGCCCGCAGCCGCAGCGCATTTCCAACGACGCTGACCGAGGACAGCGCCATCGCGGCCGCGGCGATGATCGGTGAGAGCAGCACGCCGAAGGTCGGATAGAGAATTCCGGCCGCGATCGGAATGCCGGCGGCGTTGTAGATGAAGGCGAAGAACAGGTTTTGCCGGATGTTGCTCATCGTCGCCTGCGACAGTTTTCGCGCCCGCACGATGCCGGTGAGATCGCCCTTCAGCAGCGTGACGCCGGCGCTCTCCATCGCCACGTCCGTGCCGGTGCCCATGGCGATGCCGACTTCGGCTGCGGCCAGCGCCGGCGCGTCGTTGACGCCGTCGCCGGCCATCGCGACGCTGCGGCCGGCCTTCTGCAACTTTGTCACCACCGCGCTCTTCTGATCCGGCAGCACCTCGGCCTCGACATCGGCGATGCCGAGCCGGCGTGCGACGGCCTCGGCCGTGGTGCGGTTGTCACCGGTCAGCATGATGACCTTGATGCCTTCGGCTGCCAGTGCCTTCAGGGCCTCGGGCGTGGAAGCCTTGACCGGATCGGCGATCGCGAACAGGCCGGCAAGCCGGCCGTCGACCGCCATGTTGATCACGGTCGCGCCATCGCCGCGCAGCCGTTCGGCCTCGCCATCGAGTGCTTGGGTGTCGATGCCGATCGACGTCAGATATCTGGCATTGCCGAGCACGATGGTTTTGCCGTCGACCTTGCCGGTCGCGCCCTTGCCCGTCGGTGAATCGAATTGCTCGACCTGGCCCAGCGCGAGCTGCTTCTCCTTTGCGGCGCGCATGATCGCATCGGCCAGAGGATGCTCGCTGGCGCGCTCGACGCTGGCGGCCATGCGGAGGATATCATCTTCCGCAAAGCCGGTGGCCGGCACGATCGCGACCACCTTCGGCTTGCCCTCGGTCAGGGTGCCGGTCTTGTCGACCACCAGCGTGTCGATCTTCTCCATCCGCTCCAGCGCCTCGGCGTTCTTGATCAGCACGCCTGCCTGCGCGCCGCGGCCGACGCCGACCATGATCGACATCGGAGTCGCCAGGCCAAGCGCGCAGGGGCAGGCGATGATCAGCACGCTGACGGCGGCGACGAGGCCGAAGGCCAGCCGCGGCTCCGGCCCGAACCAGGCCCAGGCCGCGAAAGCAGCGACCGCGACCGCAATCACCGTCGGCACGAACCAGCCCGCGACCTGGTCGGCGAGACGCTGGATCGGCGCGCGCGAGCGCTGCGCGTCCGCGACCATCTGCACGATCTGCGACAGCAGCGTCTCACGCCCGACCTTGTCGGCGCGCATGATGAAGCTGCCGGATTGGTTGAGCGTGCCGGCGATCACCTTCGCGTCCGTCTCCTTGGTCACCGGCATGGATTCGCCTGTGACCAGCGACTCGTCGAGCGAGGAACGGCCTTCCAGAATGACGCCGTCGACCGGCACTTTTTCGCCAGGACGCACGCGCAAGCGGTCACCGGCATGAAGTGCGTCGATCTCGACCTCGTGCTCGCCGCCCTCAGCATCGATGCGGCGTGCGGTCTTCGGAGCGAGCTGCAACAGCGCCTTGATCGCACCCGACGTCGCGTCGCGTGCGCGCAGCTCAAGCACCTGCCCGAGCAGCACCAGCACGGTGATGACCGCCGCCGCCTCGAAATAGACCGCGATCGCGCCTTCGTGGCCGCGGAAGGTGGCCGGGAAAATCTGCGGCGCGATGGTGCCGATCAGGCTGTAGAGATAGGCAACGCCCGTGCCCATCGCGATCAGCGTGAACATGTTGAGGTTGCGCGTCAGCAGCGACTGCCAACCGCGGACGAAGAACGGCCAGCCGGCCCACAGCACCACGGGCGTGGCGAAGACGAGCTGGATCCAGTTCGACAGCGTCGCATCGATCCAGTTGTGCGGGCCCGCGAGATGGCCGCCCATCTCCAGCACGACGGCCGGCAGCGCCAGCGCGCCGCCGATCCAGAACCGCCGCGTCATGTCGGCAAGCTCAGGATTGGGGCCGGTCTCCAGGCTTGCCACTTCCGGCTCCAGAGCCATGCCGCAGATCGGGCAGGTGCCGGGTCCGGCCTGGCGGATCTGCGGATGCATCGGACAGGTGTAGATCGTGCCTGCGGGCATCTCGGGCTGGGGTGTCTTCTCTTTGGCGAGATATTTTGCGGGGTCGGCGGCGAATTTGGCGCGGCAGCCGGCCGAGCAGAAATGGAAGGTCTCGCCGTGATGGTCGAAGCGGTGCTTGGACGTCGCGGGATCGACCGTCATGCCGCAGACGGGATCGCGGACTTTTGCCGCGGCGCCGTGGTCATGCGCGTGATCGCCGTGCGCGCCGCAGCAGGACGCAGCCGCGGGCTTGTCGACCGGGGCACCCTTACTGGAACAGCCGCATCCGGAATGTGTTTCCGGCTTGTGATGGTGCTCGTGTTCCGCGTCGTTCATTGCCACGCTCCGGCCTTGCAAGTGATACCCCAGGGGGGTATATAGTCCGCATGCGCAAGGACATCAAGGCATCTGTCGGAAAACGTCTCGGCCGGATCGAGGGGCAGGTTCGCGGCCTCTCGAAGATGGTCGAGGAAGACCGCTATTGCATCGACATCGTCACGCAGATCTCGGCGGTGCGCGCCGCGCTGCGCCGGGTCGAGGAAGAGGTTCTGAAAGATCACGTCGCCCATTGCGTCGAGCATGCGATCGCGAGCGGCGACAAGGCCGACCAGCGCGAGAAGATCGCGGAGCTGATGGCGGTGATCGGGCGGGCGGAGCGGTAGGTTCTGCTCGTCGCTCCCTTGCGACGCTCGCACAATGGCGGAGAGGGATGCGCGATATTTCCTCTGGCGTCGTCCTGGCCTAGTGCGCAATTGCGCACGGGAGCCAGGACCCATACCGCGGAATCCATCGAGCTTGCCAGGTAGCTGTACCGAACGACGAATCTTCGCCAAACGTCTCTCTGCGATAATGGGTCCTGGCTTTCGCCAGGACGACGCAGGGCAGTCGAGGCTACGCCGCCCTTTCGCGCGCCCGACCGCGCCGCCTTGGGCGGTCCATGGCCAGCTTCTTCAGCCGCCGGAAGCGCTCCGAGACGGTGATGCGATCGACCATCTCCGCTGGATGCGCGCTCACTTCTTCAGCCGGAACCGGCGCCTCTTCGTCAATCGCTTCAGGAACGAGCGGCGGCGCACTGAACGTTTCTGGAAACACACTGAATGTGCCGGCTACCTCCTCGAGCGGCTTCTGCTTGTCGGCCCAGTGCAAGGCGGTGTAGTCGAAGCCGTGCACGATGGTGGGTTTGACGACTTCGAAATAGGGCGAGATGTCGAAGTCGCGGGGCATGTAGAGCGAGGAATCGCGGATATGCAGGATCTCGCGGCGGGCAGCACGGCTGCCGGCCTTGGTGATCTTCGGCAGGATCGGATAGCGCACGGCGTCGAACGCCTGCGCGATCAGGGCCGAGCAGATGATCTTGGTGGGATCGCCCGAGCCGATCGAGATCATGCGGCGCCGCCAGCGCTGCGGGATCGGCAGCGGAAACAGAAAGCGCATCAGGTCGACGATGTTCTTGGTGTCGTAGCCGAAGCCGATGCGGTTGATCGCATAGCGGCAGACCGTGGTGCGGTCCTCATAGGACAGCCCGACCGGGCGGCAGACGCGGGTGTGATAGGGGAAATATTTCGACAGCGGCGCGGAGGTGACGCCTTCGCCGATATTGGCCTCGATCAGCACGTGCGGCTCGCCGTCGGGCTCTTCCGCGCCCTCGATCGGGCCGACATAGAGTGCGCCGTGGGACCAGGTCGACTGCGTCAGATATTTGATGATGCCGGAGATGCGGTTGTTGCCCTCGACCAGCAGCACGTCGCCGGGCTCCATGATGCCGCGCAGATGCTCGGGGTCGCTCGGCGTGAACGGCTCATAGCCCGGCACCTCCTTCGAGAGGTACGCGGCAATCAGCTTGCCGACTGAATCCAGGACCGTCCCCATTTCAAAACTCCCCCACGGCCTTTTCCGGCCGTCTTTTTCTCTTCTCTACCATGGTCGGAACGTGTTGCAATTCGGTTCATCGCTCCGTGACATCAAGCACGATTGATTCACCATGATGGTTGCCGCGCAACATCAGATACGGCAAGGTTCGCTAGCTGTTCCCGTTTGCTGCAAGTCTCCGGAAACCATGACATGACAATCACGCGCCGCAGCTTCCTATCGGCGTCGGCGGGCCTTGCTGCGATGCCGGTCCTGCGCGCAACCGCCGCGACCCTGCCGCGCGAGGCTGACATTGTCGTGATCGGTGCGGGCGCGGCCGGAATTGCCGCGGCGCGGCGCATCATGGCGGCCAATCGCAAGGTCGTGGTGGTGGAAGCGGCGTCGCAGATCGGCGGCCGCTGCATCACGGATACGACCACCTTCGACACGCCGTTCGATCGCGGCGCGCGCTGGATGCACAATCCCGACACCAATCCGATGATCCGGCTGGCGCGCAGCGCCGGGCTCGACGTGTTGCCGGCCCCATCAGGCCAGAAGATGCGCATCGGCCGCCGCAATGCGCGGGCCGGCGAGACCGAGGAGTTCCTGGCGGCGCTGGTGCGCGCCAACCGCGCCATCGACGAGGCCGCGCGCGGCAAGCTCGATACCGCCTGCGCCTCGGTGCTGCCGAAGGATCTCGGTGATTGGGCCGGCGCGGCCGAGTTCATGCTGGGCGCGAGCTTCGCCGGCAAGGACCTGAAGGAGCTGTCTGCGATCGACAAGGCGCGGGCACAGGATCGTAACGCCGCGATCGCCTGCCGCCAGGGCTTGGGGACCCTGATCGCCAAACTCGGTGAGCAGGCGCCGGTCGCGTTGTCGACGCCGGCGAGCCGGATTGTCTGGAGCAATCGCGACGTCAGCGTGGAGACACAGGCGGGCAAGATCGCCGCACGCGCCGCCATCATCACGGTCTCGACCAATGTGCTGATTTCGGGCGCGATCAAGTTTGGGCCTGACATTCCCAAGCGCACGCTCGATGCCGCATCAAAGCTCACGCTCGGAAGCTACGATCACATCGTGCTGCAGCTGCCGGACAATCCGCTCGGCCTGTCGCGCGACGACATCCTGATCGAGCAGAGCAACTCGACGCGCACGGCGCTGATGTTCGCCAATATCGGCGGATCCTCGCTGTGTTCGATCGACGTCGGCGGCTCGTTCGGCCGCGATCTCACTCAGCAAGGCGAGAAGGCGATGACGGCCTTCGCCAGAGAATGGATCACGAAGCTGTTCGGCAGCGAAGTCGCCGCGGCCGTGCAGAAAGCGAGCGTGACGCGCTGGAACGCCTCGCCTTTCGTGATGGGTGCGATGTCGGCGGCCTCGCCCGGCGGTCAGCTCTCGCGAAGAATCCTCGCGGAGCCAACCGGCAACATGTTCCTCGCCGGCGAAGCCACGCACGAGACGCTGTGGGGCACTGTCGACGGCGCCTGGGAAAGCGGCGAGCGCGCCGCGGACGCAGCCTTGCGCAAGATCGGCGCGCTCAAGGACGAGCCGGCCGATGTCCCGACGCAGTCGACGAAGAAGCGGCGCGCGCCGCGGCAGCAGAGCAATTGAGTCATCGTCGTCCTGGACAAGCGCAACGCAGATCCAGGACCCATTACCCCAGGAAGTCGTTTGGCGAAGATTTGGGGGTATAAACACTGACCGGGGTAATGGGTCCTGGCTTTCGCCAGGACGAAAATGGATGGCTTACCGCAAAATCCCATCCAGCAGCGGTAGTCCCGCGACCACCGCGATCGCGATCAGCGCGTAGCAAATGGCGCGAAACACCTTTTCGCTGGCACGGCCGAACAGCGACGCACCGAAGGCGACGCCGATCGCATAGACCGGACCGACGATGAGCGAGAGCACGAGCGATTCGCGCGAGATCAGGCCGGTCGTCGCATAGCTGACCATCGAGAAAAAATCCGACGCGCCAAAAAACAGCAAGATGTTGGCGCGCGCGACAATCGGGGCGATGGGACGGCCGAGCCAGTAGCCGACGATCGGCGGGCCGCCGGTCTGGGCGAGGCCGCTGCAGAAGCCGGAGAGGCTGCCGATGCCGACCGAGAGCCAGGCATGGTCCTTGCCGCGATAGCGCCAGCCCGACAGTAGCAGAAGCAACAGCGCGGCGACGAAGCAGGAGATGATCCATCGCGTCGTGACGGGTTCGAGCACGCTGAGGAAATAGGTGCCGACGGGCACGCCGACAAGCGCGCCCAGCACGATCACGGCGGTGGCCTTGCGGTCGGCCTTGCGCCAGGCGTCGGGCAGCAGCGGCGCGGCCGCGACGAAATCGATCACGAGGAGCAGCGCGGCAACCAGACGCGGCGCCGCGATGCTGCTCGCCAGCGGCATGAAGATCAGCGCCGAGCCGAAGCCGGAGAAGCCGCGCGCGGTGCCCGAAACGAAAGCGACGGCGCAGAGCGCCATCGCAATGGTGAGGCTGACGTCCTTTGGAAGAAAGTCAGTGAGATTCATGCTCTATGATTCTCGAGCATGATCATGCTCTCAAAGTGCCGCCGGTCTTCTTCCTCACCTCCGCCACGATTTTCGCGGCGACGGCCTCGATCTCCTGGTCGGTCAGGGTCTTTTCGCGCGGCTGGATCGTCACCGCGATTGCGATCGACTTCTTGCCGTCGTCGATGCCCTTGCCTTCGTAGACGTCGAACACGTTCACAGCGGTGATCAGCTTCTTGTCGACGCTCTGGGCCGCGCGCACGATGTCGCCGCCCTTCACGGTGCGGTCGACGATGAAGGCGAAGTCACGCGACACGGGCTGAAATGCCGACAGCTCGATCACGGGCTTGGCACGGGTCGGCTTCTTCTTCGCCTCGGGGATGCGGTCGAGGATCACCTCGAACACCATCAGCGGGCCACCGGCGCCGAGCGCCTCGAGCGAGCGCGGATGCATCTCGCCGAAATAACCCAGCACGTTCTGCGGCCCGATCTGGATCGTACCGGAGCGCCCGGGGTGCAGCCAGGACGGGCCGCCCGCGACGATCTGAAGGGCCTGCATCGGTGCGCCGGCGGCAGCGAGCACCGCGAGCGCATCGGCCTTGGCGTCGAACAAGTCAGCCGGCGCCGAACCCGACCAGTGCCGTCCGAGACCCTGCGATGACGCAAAGCCGCGGCGGACGCCGCTTGCCGCCATGAACTGATCCTGCGGGCGATCGCCCTTGAACACCTGCCCGACTTCGAACAGCGCGACATCGCCAAAGCCGCGATCGGCATTGACCTGCGCCGCCGCGATCAGGCCGACCAACAGGGTCGGGCGCATGTCGGACAAATCCGACGCGATCGGGTTGGCGACCTCGAGTTCGCGCTGGCCGCCGCCGAACAGCTTTGCGGCAGACTTGGTGATGAAGGACCAGGTCACCGCTTCGATGATGCCGCGGCTCGCCAGCGCGCGCCTGGCGCGGCGGGTGCGGAGCTGGAGCGGGGTCAGCACGGATTTGCGTGCGTCCTCGCCGCGCTCGAACGGCGTCATCGGCACCTTGTCGACGCCGTGGATACGGACGACTTCCTCGACGATGTCGGCCTTGCCGTGCACGTCGGTACGCCACGACGGCACGGCGACCTTCACGACCGGACCCGGGCCCGCCATCATGAAGCCGAGATGGGTCAGGATGCGCTTCATCTCCGGCATCGGCACTTCGATGCCCGACAGCCGCTTGACCTCGTTGACCGGAAAATCGATCACGCGGTCGTCGCCGAAGGTCTTGCCGACCACGACGTTCTCCGACGGCGTGCCGCCGCACATCTCCAGCACGAGTTTGGTCGCGAGCTCCAGCCCCGGCACCATGAAAGCCGGATCGACACCGCGCTCGAAACGGTAGCGCGCGTCCGAATTGATGCCGAGCTTGCGGCCGGTCTGGGCGATGTTGATCTCGTTCCACAGCGCCGATTCGATCAGCACGTCCGTGGTGGTCTCGTCGCAGCCCGAGGCCTCGCCGCCCATGATGCCGGCGAGCGATTCGACGCCGTGCTCGTCCGCGATCACGCAGACGTTGGGATCGAGATTGTAGGTGCGGCCGTCCAGCGCGAGCAGCGTCTCGCCGTCACGGGCGCGGCGCACCACGAGATTGCCCTTCACTTTCTTCGCGTCGAACACGTGCAGCGGCCGCGCGCGGTCGTAAGTCATGAAGTTGGTGATGTCGACCAGCGCGTTGATCGGACGCAGCCCGATCGCGGTCAGCCGCTTCTGCAGCCACTCCGGCGACGGCCCGTTCTTCACGCCGCGCACCAGCCGCAGCGCAAAACCCGGGCACAACGTCGCGTCCTCGACCGTGACCTTCACCGGGCAAGGAAATTCGCCCTTGATCGGCTTGATGGTGGGGTCCTTGAACTTGCCCATGTCGGCGGCGGCAAGATCGCGCGCGATGCCGTGCACGCCGGTGCAGTCCTGCCGGTTCGGTGTCAGATTGATCTCGACCACGGGATCGCCGAGGCCGGCCCATGCAGCGTAAGCAGCGCCGATCGGCGCATCCGCGGGCAATTCCATGATGCCGTCATGGTCGTTGGAAATCTGCAATTCGGCCGCCGAGCACAGCATGCCGCGGCTCTCGACACCCCGGATGGTGCCGACACCGAGCGTGATGTCCTTGCCGGGAATGTAGGTGCCGGGCGGCGAAAACACGCTGACGAGCCCCGTCCGCGCATTCGGCGCTCCGCACACCACCTGCACGGGCGCGCCACCGTCACCGGTGTCGACGATGCAGACGCGCAGACGATCCGCATTCGGATGCTGCTCGGCGGAGATCACCTTCGCGATGGTGAAGGGCTTCAGCGCCTTCGCCTTGTCCTCGATGTTCTCGACCTCGAGCCCGATCATGGTGAGCTTCTCGGCCAGCTTGTCCAGCGGCTCGTCGGTGTCGAGATGTTCCTTCAGCCAGGAGAGAGTGAATTTCATGGCTGTGTGCCTCGGCTCTTGTCGGTGTTCACTGAGTTGCTTTTGTCGGTGTCAATGTTCCCTCCCCCCTTGTGGGGGAGGGTCAGGGAGGGGGGTAAGCCGCGGGCTCCGGCGGATGCCGCCTGGCGGATTGCCTCAACAACGCCCTCCAGATTTGTCATCACCTGCTCGTTGGTGAAGCGCAGAACCTGAAAACCCTCGGCAGCAAAGAACGCATCGCGCTGTTGATCCGCCTTTTGGCGCTCTTCGAAATCGTGAGATTCCCCATCGACCTCGATGATGAGTTTTGATGAGAAGCACACGAAATCGGCGATGTAGTTTCCGATCGGCGTCTGGCGTCGGATGCCGACACCATCCATCCGGTTAGCCTTCAAATACCGCCACAGCAGTGTTTCGGCGCGCGTCATCGCTTGGCGAAGCTGCTTCGCCCGGCCGCGCTGACGCTGGCTTACAACTGCGTGCGGCATCCGCGGCTACCCCCCTCCCTGACCCTCCCCCACAAGGGGGGAGGGAACGGAGAGAGTCTTTGCGTACGTGCGTCCGGGCAAGCCCATCACGAGCTCAGCCCTCCCGCCAGCGTCGGCACTTCGAGCGGCTTGAAGCCGTAATGGGAGAGCCAGCGGACGTCGCTGTCGAACAGCTGGCGCAAATCGGCGATGCCGTATTTCAACATGGCGATGCGGTCGATGCCCATGCCCCAGGCGAAGCCCTGGTACTCGTCGGGATCGATGCCGCAGGCGCGCAGCACGTTCGGATGCACCATGCCGCAGCCGAGAATCTCGAGCCAGTCCTCGCCCTCGCCGAAGCGGATCTCGCCCTTGTCGCGGCGGCACTGGATGTCGACTTCCAGCGACGGCTCGGTGAACGGGAAGAACGAGGGCCGGAAACGCATGTTGATATGGTCGACCTCGAAGAACGCCTTGCAGAACTCGTGCAGGATCCATTTGAGGTGGCCGAGATGCGAGTGCTTGTCGATGACGAGGCCTTCGACCTGGTGGAATTGCGGCGTGTGCGTCGCATCCGAATCGATGCGATAGGTGCGGCCCGGGCAGATCACGCGGATCGGCGGCTTCTGGCTCAGCATGGTGCGCACCTGCACTGGCGAGGTGTGGGTTCGCAACAGCATGCGGGAGCCGTCCTCCTTCGGATGGAAGAAGAAGGTGTCGTGCATCTCGCGCGCGGGATGGCCTTCCGGAAAATTCAGCTTGGTGAAGTTGTAGTCGTCGGTTTCGATATCCGGGCCTTCGGCGACCGAGAATCCCATATCGGCGAAGATCGTGGTCAGCTCGTCCCAGACCTGGCTCAGCGGATGGATGCGGCCGGCTTCAGCCGGCGCATCGCGCAGCGGCAGGGTGACGTCGATGGTTTCCGACGCAAGCCGCGCGTCGAGCGCCGCCGATTTCAAGACGTCGCGCCGCGCGGCGAGTGCCTCGGTGACCTTGTCCTTGGCCTGGTTGATCGCAGCACCTTGGGTCTTGCGTTCGTCCGGCGACATTTTTCCGAGCGTGGCAAGCAGCGCCGAGATCGAACCCTTCTTGCCGAGGGCTGCGACGCGCACCGCTTCGAGGGCGGCCTCGTCGCCGGCGGCGGCGATCTGGTCGAGGATGGATGTTTCGAGCATTGCGAGGTCGGACACGGTCAAATCCCTGCTGCCAAATTCGGCTGGGTTGTCGCCGCCCGAAGGCCGTAACGTCAAGCGAAAAGCCGGTGATTCGGGCTGACGAGCGGCTGGGTTGAACCTCGCGCGGGAGGCTGGCACCAAGGAGGATATGAGGAGACTTTCGCGATGCTCTCAAGATCCGGTCTGGCTGCTCTCGCCGTCGTTCTCTCTGTCACGAGCACCCCGGCGCGCGCCATGGTCTGCATGGAGAAATCCATGACGCTGGACGAGGTCGTCGACACCATCGGTGCCCAGAAGGGCTGCGAAAGCGCGATGAAAGTGTTTCAGGATTGCCAATTGACCGCGAGCGGCGATGTCCAGCTCGGCGCCGCCGTCGAGAAGAAATGCGAGGCGGACTTCATGCCCAGCCTCAACAGTGCGCGGAAACAGGCTTACCAACGCGAGATGCGCGTGTGCGACCGGAAGTACCGGAATAAATCCGGCACCATGTATCTGTCATTCACCGCATTCTGCCGGGCGGAGATCGCCCAGCGCTACTCGCAACGCGCGCTGAAGGCCGGCGGAGCCGGCCGTTAGGCTTCAGGCCGCCAGAGCGGCTTTGGCCTTCTCGGCGATCGCCTGGAACGACGCGGGCTCGTTGATCGCGAGATCCGACAGCACCTTGCGGTCCACGGTGATCCCGGACTTGGCCATGCCGTCGATAAAGCGGCTGTAGGTCAGGCCGAACGGACGCACGGCGGCGTTGATGCGCTGGATCCAGAGCGCGCGGAACGTCCGCTTCTTGCGCTTGCGATCACGGAAGGCATACACGAGAGCCTTCTCGACCGCCGGCTTGGCGGTGCGGATCGTGTTCTTGCGGCGGCCGCGGAAACCCTTGGCGGCCTTGTAGACTTTCTTGTGCTTGGCGTGGGCGGTCACACCGCGTTTGACGCGAGCCATGACAAATATCCTTCAGAAGTGACTTGATGTTCGGATCGCCGCGAAAGCTGCGGCGCGGGTGGCAATGATCGTGGACGCGATCAGGCGTTCGGCAAGAAGTACTTCTTGACGTTGTCGCCGTCGGTCTTGAACAGCACGGCGGTGCCGCGCAGCTGCCGGATCTGCTTCTTCGTCCGCTTGATCATGCCGTGCCGCTTGCTACGATGCGCGAACATCACTTTGCCGGTGGCAGTCACCTTGAAGCGCTTTTTAGCGCCCGATTTGGTCTTCAGCTTGGGCATTTGGCTCTCCTAATGGCCATAGAAATCCGCCCGCAAAGGCGGCTGGCCGTCAAAATGCTCGTTAGAGCGTTGATTGTGCTCAGGTTTTACGAACAAGCGCGAAACCCGCACGGACACCGCCACGGCAGCCCTTAATCAGCCGGGCAATGAAGGCTGGGCTTATGACAGAGGACGGGCGAATTGGCAACGATGAACCGGCGGAACCTAGCCGCCGACTATCCGGAATTGCTATCTTCATGTCCGGGCCGTGTCGCCCGGAGCAGGACCAGAATGCCCCATTTTTCCCAATCGCTTCCGTCTTTGACTGATTTCGCTCGTCCGCGCCGCCTGGCGCTGTTGGCCGTGCTCGCCATGGCTGCGTTTCCCTCGACTGCCGATGCGCGCATCCGCGGCTATGACGGAGTCTGGAACGTCACCTTCGCCACCACCCGCGGCAATTGCAGCTCCGGCTACAGCGTTCCCTTCACCGTCGCCGGCAGCCGGGTGTCGTCCGCCGGCGGTGGCCGGGTCTCCGGCAAGGTCAATCGCAGCGGTACCGTCGCGGTCCAGGTCTCGGTCGGGGCGTCCCATGCCAGCGGCGGCGGTCGGCTTGCCGGCGTGAACGGCGCCGGTTCGTGGAGGGGTATCATCTCCGGCGATCAGTGCAGCGGCACCTGGCAGGCGACGAGGAGTTAGTCGCCAAGCATTCGATGCGCTCCCTCCCCTTCTTCCTCGGCCAAAACAAAACGGCCCGCCGGAAAGCCGGACGGGCCGTTGAACTCTCAATCCTGAACAACTCGCGTCAGCGCGGCGCCAGCACCATGACGACCTGACGGCCCTCGAACCGCGCGTCCTGCTCCACCTTGGCGAGCTCGGCGACGTCGGTCTTGATCTTGTCGAGCAGCTTGGTGCCGATCTCCTGGTGCGCCATTTCGCGGCCGCGATAGCGCAGGGTGATCTTGACCTTGTCGCCTTCTTCGAAGAACCGCTGCATGGCGCGCATCTTCACTTCGTAATCGTGGTCGTCGATCATCGGGCGGAGCTTGATCTCCTTGATCTCGACGATCTTCTGCCGCTTGCGGGCTTCGGCGGCTTTTTTCTGCGCGGAATACTTAT
The DNA here is from genome assembly GCF_055811255.1 of Bradyrhizobium sp. MI1.11. Classification (NCBI taxonomy): domain Bacteria; kingdom Pseudomonadati; phylum Pseudomonadota; class Alphaproteobacteria; order Hyphomicrobiales; family Nitrobacteraceae; genus Bradyrhizobium; species Bradyrhizobium sp. MI1.11. Next base: position 55,257 of record NZ_JBVVPM010000041.1, on the reverse strand, counting down.
ACTTCCCGTAGTCCATGATCTTGCAGACGGGAGGGCTGACGTTCGGCGAGATCTCGACCAGATCCATGCCGGCTTCCTGGGCCAGGCGGATAGCCGCGACGGTCTCGATGGTGCCCTTGTTGTCACCGGTCTGATCGATCAGCTGGATCTGCGCATTGCGAATGTCGTCATTGATGCGCGGCCCGTCTTTGGCGGCAGTGGGCGGGGCTTTATTGGGACGGCGAATGGGTGGTTCTCCAAAGTTATGAAAAGAGGCGGCTATTTTGCAGGAAGATACGGTTGCCGGCAAGCAATCGCTCGTGCGGCGGTCGAAAAAACCTCAAATGCGAGGCATTTTGGCCACGGCGGGGCACGCAGAGGGACATAGACACCTTGCTTCCGTTCCGCAAGCGTCCCAAAGGGCAAATGCCGACGTCCGGCTGCGCTGCGGAGCGCGTCCGGACAGCTCAAACTGCACAGCCAGAGTAAACGTTCCATGACCCCTGCAATTCCCGATGCCGTGCTCGACTTCATCGATGTGGGCGAGGGCCCGTCCGCACGCCGGATCGCAGTGCGCCGCCGCGCAGCGCAAGAATCTGGTCAAGAATCTGCTCAAGGACCGGGACTGGTCTGGCTCGGCGGGTTCAAATCGGACATGCAGGGGAGCAAGGCCGTGGCGCTGGACGAATGGGCCCGGGATCACGGCCGTGCATTGGTCCGGTTCGATTATTCCGGCCACGGCGAATCCGGCGGGGATTTCGTCGACGGAACCATCGGGCGCTGGCTCGAGGAAAGCGTCGCGGTGTTCGAGCGGTTCTGCGCCGGCCCGCAAGTCCTGATCGGCTCGTCCATGGGCGGCTGGATGGCGCTGTTGCTCGCGCGCGAAATCAAAAAGCGGCAAGAGACACAGCAAGCCAAAGCCTCGCTGGCGGGCCTGGTGCTGATCGCGCCGGCGCCCGATTTCACCGAGGAGCTGATGTGGAAGAATTTTTCGGCCGCGGTGAAGAAGGAGATCGAGACCAAAGGCGTCTGGCTGAGACCATCGGATTATGGCGACGGCTCGCCCTATCCGATCACGCGGAATCTGATCGAGGAGGGGCGCAACCATCTCGTGCTCGGCAGCGCCATCGACCTCGGCTGTCCCGTTCGCATCCTGCAAGGAGCGCAGGATCCTGACGTGCCCTGGCAGCACGCGTTCGCGCTGACTCATCGCCTGCCCGCCGACGATGTCGTGCTGACCATGATCCAGGACGGCGATCACCGCCTCTCGCGCCCGCAGGACATCGCCCGCATTCTTGCCGCGGTGGCCGAGATCGGGTGAAATCGCGACCTAGCACTCGGTGTCATCGCCCGACTTGATCGGGCGATCCAGTATTCCAGAGGCGCTCGTGCTCAAGCCGAGAAGCCGCGGCGTACTGGATGCCCCGGTCACGCCCGGGCATGACTGAGAATGGGAGGGGAGAATCGCCGATGACCACCACCGCCATGCTGCGCGCCTTCTGCGACGCGGTCGAACAACGCAACGGAAAAGCCTTCGCTGATCTCTTCACCGAGGACGGCGTCTATCACGACGTGTTCTATGGCGCCTTCGCCGGCCGCGAGAAGATCGCCGCGATGATCGACGACTGGTTCTACCGCACGGCGACCGACTTCCGCTGGGACATGCACGACCCGGTATCGAACAGCACCACGCTCTATGCGCGCTACACGTTCAGCTATCGCTCGACCTTGCCGGAGGCGAATGGCGCGCGGGCGATGTTCGAGGGCGTGGCGATCATGACGCTTCGAGACGGCAGGATCGTCAGCTATCACGAGGTCGCGAACACCGCGCCGGCGTTTGTCGATTTGAAGTTTGCACCTGATAGAATCGCGAAGATCGTCGCCAGGCAGGGCGCGGAACTCAAGGCGCGGCCGGAAATGCAGCGGCACTTGGGTTAACCGTCGTTGTTGCGCACCTACCGCTTCGACGGGTTTACCATCGGCTTGCGCTGCGCCAGCGCCGCAACTGTGGCGGTGCCGATCGGGCCCGCTTCATCGTACAGCCAGCACTCGCCGATCGCCACACCATCGGTGGCCTGGTGGTTCACCACCTCGAAGCCAATCCAGTTCGTCACCGGCAGGCGGTGCAGATAGATCGTAACGTCGCTGTTGATGTAGCCGAGCCCCTTGTCGCCGGCGTTCGCGAACGGACTGGCGAAGTCTGCGCCGGTAGCGACACGGACGAACGGCGTCATCGGCACGCCCGCGACCAGCTCGCGCACCTCGCTCATCCAGAGCTTTCGTGGCCCGAGCGAGCCCATGTGGCCGACGATCGGTCGCGTGGTCCATTTGCCGTTCATGCCGAGCCTGGGATCGGTCGGCTTGGGAATGTCGGCCGGCTTCGGCACGTCCCAGTTCGGCGGCGACCAGACATTGCCGTCCGGATTCTGCGTTCGCCGCAACAGCTGGCACGAAGCGCGCGCCATGCCGACGCCGCCGGATAAGAACTCTGCTTCCACGACGCGGATGCGCATCCCGTCGCGCACCAGACGTGTCGTCATCTCGATCGGCTTGTCGATGGTCGGAAGCCGAAACATATCGACGGTCAGCCGCGCCGGCACGAATTCGGGGCCGGAATGGCGCTCCTCGATGGCGAAGCCGAGCAGGCCGATGATGACGCGTCCGTGCAGCGATTTCGGATCCCACGGGCCGTTGGCGACTTCCGTCGGATGGAATGTGTCGCCGTCGCGGGTGAAGAAAGGCATGTTTGTCATGACGCGCGACTTTGCGGGAAGCTGCGGGGAAATCAAGATGCTCAATCCTCATGGTGAGGAGGCGCGAAGCGCTCTCATCACAACAACGGTGTCATCGCCCGGCTTGACCGGGCGATCCAGTACTCCGAGACGGCTGTGGTTCAGTCGAGACGCCGCGGCGTACTGGATGCCCCGCTTTCGCGGAGCATGACAGCGGAGGAACTAGGAGGCGGTGCGCCACTCCTCATGCACGCTTTCGTCGCGCTCGCCAACAATCGCATTCGTCCTGATCGTTTCGAACTCATCCCGCGGCATCAACTGCCCTAGCGCCCACACCGCAGCCCCGCGCACCAGCGCGCTCTCATCCTCCAGCAATCGCCGCGCCTCGTCCGCCAGTGCCGCATCGCCGGAGTTGCCGATCGCGATCAGCACGTTGCGCAAAAAGCGCTCGCGGCCGATGCGCTTCACCGGAGACTTCGTGAACAGCGCACGAAACGCAGCGTCGTCGAGCCGTGCGAGCTCGGCGAGACCCGGCGCGCGCAAAACGTCACGTGCGGCGAGCTTGGCCTCGCGGCCCTCCTGCGCGAACTTGTTCCAGGGGCAGGCGGCGAGGCAATCATCGCAGCCATAGATGCGGTTGCCGATGTTTTTGCGAAATTCGCGCGGGATCGGTCCCTTGTTCTCGATGGTGAGATACGAGATGCATCGCCTTGCATCGAGCCTGTAGGGCGCGGGAAAGGCGGCGGTCGGGCAGATGTCGAGGCACGCCCGGCACGAGCCGCAATGATCGATCTCGGAATCGTCGCGCGGCAGTTCCAGCGTGGTGTAGATCGCGCCGAGAAACAGCCAGGAGCCGAATTCGCGTGAGACCAGATTGGTATGCTTGCCCTGCCAGCCCAGATGCGCGGCTTGCGCCAGCGGCTTCTCCATCACGGCCGCGGTGTCGACGAACACCTTCACTTCGCAAGGCTTCACCTCACAAGTTGAGGTCGCGACCAGCCATCGCGCCAGTGCCTTCAGGCGCTTCTTGATGAGGTCGTGATAGTCGTCGCCCTGCGCATAGACCGAGATCGCCGCGCGCGTGCGCTGTTGCAGGATCGCGAGCGGATCCTGATCGGGTCCGTAATTGACGCCGAGCATGATGACGCTGCGCACGTCCTGCCACAGCCCGCGCGGATCGACCCGGCGCTCCGGCTGCGCGGCGAGCCAGTCCATGTCGCCATGGCCGCCGGATGCGATGAACTCGAGGAAATGTTTTCCGGCGCTTTCGATCGTGCCGGGCTCCGTGATGCCGATGCAATCGAAGCCGAGCGCACGTGCCTCGTTTGCAAGCGCCGTCTTCAGTTCGGTCGGATCGGAATTCAGAAGTCGAGGTCCACGTAGGTCCGCGACGCCGGCACGCCGGCCAGCCATTCGCTCAACAGCGGACGGAACGACGGGCGGGATTTCACCCGTGCGTACCACGCCTTTGCCGCGTCGTCCTCGCTCCATGGCACGTCGCCCAGATAGTCGATCGCCGAGAGGTGCGCCGCGGCGGCGAGATCCGCGTAGCTGAGCCGGTCGCCGGCGAGGAAATTACGCGTCTGCGCCAGCCAGCCGATATAGGCCAGATGATAGCGCACATTTGCCTTGGCGGCGCGCATCACGTCGGCCGAGGGCGGTCCGCCGCCGTTGTCCTCGCTCATGAAGCGCTTGTAGATGCGCTCGGTGACGAGCGGGTGAGAGACTTCCTCGAAAAACTTTTCGTTGAACCAGGCCATCAGCCGGCGGACCTCGACGCGCTCGCCGATCGTGTCCGGCATCAGGCGCTTCAGTCCCATCTCGGAGCCATAGGCCTCGTCGACATATTCGGCGACGATCGCCGCGCCCGGGATCGGCGGCTGCTCGTCGTCCACCAGGACGGGCGTCGTGCCCGCCGCATTGAGCAGCAGAAATGCTTCGCGCCGCTCCCAGCTGCGCTCTTCGATCAACTTCAGCTCAAGCCCGTATTCTCCCGCGATCAGGCGGATGAACCGCGAGTGCGGGCAGAACGGATGATGAAACAGCGTAAACATGAAGCCTTTGACTATGTGATGGTGCTTAAGAATCCATCAATGTTTTGTGCGGCGCCACACTAGTCATTCAAAACCGCGAAGCAAGGGCGCGACGCCGCATTTTGCGATTGCAGCAAGGGAGCGGATGGGCGAGAAGATCCCCGCTTTTCCAGCCGAAATGGACCGTAAATATGTCAGATGCAATCCGGGCAGTGATCCTCGGCATCATCGAGGGTGTGACCGAGTTCCTTCCCGTGTCCTCGACAGGCCATTTGCTGCTCGCGGAACGCTTCTTCCATCTCGGCGAAGGCGCGTTCTGGGATTCGTTTACGGTCCTGATCCAGCTCGGCGCGATCCTCGCGATCGTCGTGTTGTACTTCAAGAAATTGTGGGACGTCGCAATCGGCATGTTCACGGGCGACGCCTATGCACGCCGCTTCGTGCTCGGCGTGCTGGTGGCGTTCCTGCCCGCGGTCGTCGTCGGTCTCGTCGCCGGCAAATACATCAAGAGCATGCTGTTCAATCCATGGGTGGTGTGCTTCTCGCTGATCGTCGGGGGCGCCATCCTGCTCTGGGTCGATAAGCTCGATCTCAAGGCGCGCGAGCACGACGCCACCCGGTTTCCGTTGCTGATGTATCTCTATATCGGCATCGCGCAGTGCATCGCGATGATCCCGGGCGTGTCGCGCTCCGGTGCCAGCATCGTCGCGGCGATGTTCCTGGGGGCCGACAAGCGCGCGGCGGCGGAGTTCTCGTTCTTCCTCGCCATTCCCACCATGATCGGCGCGTTCGCCTACGATTTCTACAAGAACCGCTCCGAGATGACGATGGACCACATGGGCATCGTCGCGATCGGCTTCGTGGTGTCGTTCGTCACCGCGATCATCGTAGTGAAGACGTTCCTGGAATACGTCACCCGCCACGGCTTCGTGGTGTTCGCCTGGTGGCGCGTGATCGTCGGCACGCTCGGCCTGATCGCGCTGGCGCTGGGGCGGTAAACTTCCGAGGACGTCGACGCGCTAAGAAGCGGAGATTCTCGCGACTGTGAGATTCGCACCAAGCCCGCGGTGCACTCCCTCGCCCCGTTCTTACGGGGAGAGGGTTGGGGTGAGGGGCCTCTCTCCACACGTGAGATCGCGGTGGGACCTGTACCCCCTCACCCGGATCGCAAGGGCGATCCGACCTCTCCCCGCAAGCGGGGAGAGGTGAAAAATACCTACGCGCTCTTGCGCTGGAATTGCCCGGCGGCGCGGAAGCGCCAGAGATATTGCGGGGCGATCGCTTCAAGCGAGTCGGGCGTGATGCCGAGGCCTTCCAGCGTTAGCCCAGCGGCCTTCGCCGCGTCCGACACGACATTGTCGCGCGCAAGCAGCGTGACCTGGTCCGGCGTCAGCTTCAGCGCGCCCGGCGCGAATTGCAGGAAGTTGGCCTTGAAGCGGGCGAGGCCAAACGGCAGCGGCATCAGCATCGGCTTGCGATCGGCGATCTCGAGAATGGCCTCGATGATCTCGCGCATGGTCAGCACTTCCGGGCCGCCGAGCTCGTAGATCGCGCCCGCCTTGGCCTTGCCGTCGACGGCATCCGCGACCGCGGTGGCGACGTCGCCGACATAGACCGGCTGCATTTTCGTGTCGCCGCCGATCAGCGGCAGCACCGGCGACATCCGGGCCAGCGCCGCGAAGCGGTTGGTGAACTGGTCTTCGGGACCGAACATCACGGAGGGGCGGAAGATCGTGGCCGACGGCACCGCGGCCAACACCGCCGCTTCGCCAGCCGCCTTGGCCCTGGCGTAGCGCGAGGGCGATTCCGCATCGGCGCCGATCGCCGAGACATGGATCAGCTGTGTCCCAGCGGCCGCGGCCGCCTTGGCGACGGTCTCGGCGCCCCTGGCCTGGACAGCATCAAAACTCTGCGCGCCGCCCTCGGCGAGGATGCCGACCAGATTGATCACGACCTGCGAATCACGCAGCGCCGCTTCGATCGAGGCCGGATAGCGCACGTTGGCCTGCACGGTGTGGACCTGCCCGACCTTGCCGGAGGGCTGGAGGTACCCGGCCAACTCCGGCCGCCGCACCGCGACCCGGACCCGGTAGTCGCGCCGGCACAGTGCGCGGACGACATTTCGGCCCAAAAACCCCGATCCGCCGAAAACCGTGACGAGCGTGTCCAGATTCGATGCCATGGGATCCATTCCTGGGGTCGTTCCTGCGGGAAGAGTGCGTCTCGTCAGGCTTGTATCGGGCCGGTTTGCGATGCGCAATCCGCATCCCGAAGCGGGGTTCAAGCATGAATTGACAACCGCGTCACCGAACCGTAGTAACCGCCTCCGTGCCTAACCGGCATGCCCAGGTGGTGGAATTGGTAGACGCGCTGGCTTCAGGTGCCAGTGGCTTAACGGCCGTGAAGGTTCGAGTCCTTTCCTGGGCACCATCTTTTCCCTAAGCGATTGAAATTGCTTGTCGGGCTATCTGCCCGACGTTGAGCAAGCGGCGATCGCGAACTACTCCTCAGGGAACAGCAACGCCTCGTAGTCGCGCGCGCTGTGGAGGATGTGAATGATCTTCAACCGCGTCGTCACCCACACGATAGAAAATCAGAAATTGACCGAACGGACGCCTGCGCACGCCAAATTGCTCGTAGCGCGGCACCAAGGGATAGGCGCGTGGGGCGTCCAGCAAAGACTCACATTTTTCTCGTAGCGTGCGAACGAGCTTGAGGGCGCTCGCAGGACTTTGCTCCGCGACATATGCCACGATCTGTTCGAGATCGGCCTCTGCCTCAGCGACGACGGTGAGGATCACTTGCCGTCCGTCTGGACCGCCAATCTGGCTTCGAGCCGATCGAACACGTCAGAGCCCGCTCTGGTCCGGCCTGCGTCGGCATCTGAGAGTCCGCGTGCAATCGAAGCGTCCAGGGCGGCCAGCCTGGCCTCTCTTTCCTGGACGAGGCGTACGCCCTCACGCAGCACCTCGCTCTTGGAATGGTATCGACCGGACGCCACGAGCTCGTTCATCACGCTCTCGAGCGTCTCTCCTAAATCGGCGCTCACAGCCATACCGGAACCTCCGTTCGACCTCTAATAACTATTATTGGACGCTGGAATTTTCAAGTCTAAACAGCTGCTTGAAAGCTTCGGAAGCCCGCCCTCCAGCCGAATTTATTCCGCCAAACCCCGTCGATTGCACCGTCCGAATTTACCCCACTTTAGACAAACTGGCCCTAAGTCAGCCGGCAGGCTCGCATCCGGCCGTCGGCGAGCGCGGAGCCATCGGGCTCGCTTTGTCGTGAGGGAAGCGGTGGATCAGCACCAGGTCTGGCACGAGCCGGCAGTCCAGAAGGTTGCGAACGCGATCAGCCCGTTCCTCCTGAGGTCGGGGATTTATCTGTTCCTGATCTCCTTCATCTGCCTGTTCTACGTCTTGAACGCGGCGCTTCTGCTCGGTCACTACGATTTGGGCTGGCATCTGGCGGCCGGAGATCTCATCCGGGAACGCAACGCACTCCCGCTCGAGGACCCATGGTCGTTCACCCATGGCGACAAGCCATGGCTCAATCTGTCCTGGCTCTGGGACGCGCTTGCCAGTGCGACATTTCAATACGCAGGCTTTGGCGGCCTCGTCCTGCTGACGGTGGCCTGCGGCGCGGCGATCGTCGGCATCCTGACCGCGATCTCTCTCGGCTACGGCGCGTCGGCGATCGCGGTCTGCGTTTCGGTCTTCTTGGCCTGCCTGCTCTATCCCGCATACGAAGCCTCGCCGAACATGTATCTCGCGGTCTCGCCGAATACATGCACGATGTTGTTCTGTGTCGTCTTCTATCGCGAATGCCTGAGACGAACGCGATGGTTCGTGCTTCCCCTGTTGATGGTGCTCTGGGCCAATCTGCACGGCGGTTTCCTGCTCGGCTTTTTCGTGATCGGCGTCTTCTGCGGCGCCGCCGTGCTTAGAGGGGCCTGGGCCGACCTCAGGATCCTTGCTCTCGCGGGCATCGCGTGCCTTGCCGCGACCTTCGTCAATCCGCTCGGCTGGAATATCTATGCCGGTGCCGCCGCAACGATGGGGCACTTCGTCCAGGGCAATATCGGCGAATGGCTGTCCTACTATCACAACATGGAAATGCCGGGCAGCATTCCCGGCATCCTGTACATGTTGGCCTTTGTCGCGCTCGAGCTCCGCTACAGAAACTCCAGGCCCATCCCGCTCGAGCCGAGATTGATGTCCTGGCTGTTCCTGATTCTGGGGCTGTATCAGTTCAGGTACATCGCTTTCTTCTTCATCTTCTCGACCGCACCGATGGCGCTTCACCTCAGCCGCTTGCTGCCTCGGCGTCTCACTGCGCTTGACGTGCGTGGACCGTTGCTGGCCGCGGGCATCGTCGGTCTCGGCACCCTGCCGATTGTCTATTTGCGCGTTGCGCCGGCGCTCGCGCTTCCGCCGATGCTGTCGAGCGAAGATGCCGGCTATCTGCGAGAGCATCTCGCAGGTCGGCGGGTCCTGAACAATTGGAACGTCGGCGGCTACCTGATCTTCGCGACGCACGGCACCGTCCCCCCATTCGTCGATGGTCGCGCCGCGACCGCCTATCCGGACGATTTGCTGCGCGACTATTTCAAGCTGGTGAGCTGGGAGATCGACGAAGCCGCGTGGGACATGGTGCTCGATAAATACCGGATCGACGCCGTGCTGTGGGTCAAGGCGCACCAACAGCTGCGGGAGTTTCTGGTGAAGCGGCGAGGCTGGCGCGAGCAATACACCGGCGCTTACGAGACCGTTTACGTCAGGCCCCACTCCGGTTTGGCCGGCGACACCAAACGACAATGACCACCAGCGCCGCGGCTCTGCCCGACATCGCGCCCGCCGTCAGAGCCGAGAGCTTCGCGACGCGGTACGGTGCCTTGTGCGCATTGCTGCTGCTGGCTGCGGCAGTCCGGCTGCCGCTCGCCTTCTGGCCGAACATTGTTCACGTCGACGAGCTGTATCAATATCTCGAGCCGGCCTGGCGCCTGCTTGGCCACCAGGGGGTCGTCACCTGGGAATGGCGCGACGGTATCCGGAGCTGGTTTCTGCCGACCTTGTTCGCAGGGCCGGTCGCTCTGGGGGACTGGCTTGCGCCGGGCGGGTGGGGCGCCTTCGTCGTGCCTCGCCTGGTGGTCGGGCTTGCCTCGTTGTCGATCGTCGTGACGGCCTGGCATTTCGGCGAACGCATCTCCAGATCGCATGCCGTCGTCGCGGCGTTTGCCGCCGCGGTCTGGTTTGAGCTGGTCTACTACGCGCCCCACACGCTGAGCGAACCGCTCGCGACGGCCGTGATCCTGCCGGCGGCCTATCTGCTGACGGGCGAACTCGCGCGAAACCGGCTCTTCACCGCAGGCGCACTGCTTGCTCTCGCCTGTGTCTGGCGCTTTCAATATGTACCGGCTTGTGCGGTGTTTGCGTTGGCGGCGTGCTGGCGCGACCTGCGAAACGCGATTGCGCTGGTCGCGGGCGCTTGCATCGTCCTGGCGCTGTCCGGCGCCCTCGACCTGGCCCACGGCTCAGCGCCGTTTGCGTGGCTCGTCCGGAATATTCAGCAAAACCTCCTGCATGACCGGGCATCGGAATTCGGTGACGCGCCGGCGGCCGCGTACGTTCTGCAGGCTTCAATTCTGTGGTCGGGCGCGACGCTGCTGATGCTGCTGGCGCTCTGGCGCGGCTGGCGACATGCCCCCCTGCTGATCGTTGCGGCCGTCGTGAACGTCGCGTTTCACAGCATGATCGTGCACAAGGAATACCGTTTCATTTTCCTGTCGATCGCTCTGCTGATCATCGCGGCGGCGCTTGGCTCCGCCGATTGGGTCGAGATGATGCGCCGGCAAAGCGCGTGGCGCTCCCGGGCACTCGCCGTCGTATGTGGCGGCTGGCTGCTGCTCTCGCTCGGTCTGTCGGGCGCTACGCTCATCATGCGTGACAACTGGATGCGCGGCATCGGCGTGGCCCAGTTGATGGCGGAGCTCGAGGCCGATCCTGAAGCCTGCGGTCTGGCCCTCTACGCGATCAACTATCCCTTTGCGCCCGGACGCGGGCAGCTCGCGGCCCGCCGGCCGATCTATTCCTTTTATCGGGACGACCCCCTGGCCAAGGGGCGTCTTCCAGCTATGGTGCAGACGCACCGGGCCGGGTTCAACCGCATCATCGGGCCGGCGAGCGTGGCCAGCGAATTGCCGGCGGATTTCTCGCAACGAAGTTGCGCGATGATGAGCGATGACAAGCCGGCCTGCGTCTTCGCTCGACGCGGCGCTTGCGATGCGCCCGCCAGCCCGTTCGCCACCAACGACGTGCTCGTGCGCCTGAATTACTAGCCGCGCCTGATGCTTGCGCCGGCGGCTGCCAGCGGATACATCGCGGCCGGCCCTCGCCAGCATCTGTCCCGGGGATTAGCTTGCAAAAGCGCACCGATTCGATTGAGGTTTGAAACGCCATGACCGTACGCCTGCACCGCGGCGACCTGCCCGATCTGTCCCGCTACACCGGAGCGGTGGCGATCGACACCGAGACCATGGGCCTGAACCCGCATCGTGACCGGCTCTGCGTGGTGCAGCTCTCGTCCGGCGACGGCAGCGCGGACGTGGTGCAGATCCCCAAGGGTCATACCGACGCGCCGAACCTGAAGGCCCTGCTGGCCAATCCAGCGAACACGAAAATCTTCCACTTTGCGCGGTTCGACGTCGCGGTGCTGTACCAGACGTTTGGCGTCATGACCGGGCCGATCTACTGCACCAAGATCGCCTCCCGCCTGATCCGCACCTATACCGACCGCCATGGCCTCAAGGACCTCGTGCGCGAGGTGCTCAATGTCGACCTCTCCAAGCAGCAGCAATCGAGCGATTGGGGTTCCGACAGCCTGACCGAGCCGCAGCTCGCCTACGCCGCCTCCGACGTGCTGCATCTGCACGGCTTGCGCGAGCGGCTCGATGCCATGCTGGCGCGGGAAGGCCGCACCGCGCTGGCCAAGGCCTGTTTCGACTTCCTGCCGACCCGTGCTTTGCTCGACCTCCAGGGTTGGGCCGAAGAGGACATTTTCGCGCATTCCTAGCGTTTCGCGTCGCGGCCGGGTTGGGGCGGTCGCCCCGTTTCAGACACTTTCGTAACGGCCTGTCGCTGGCTGCATATTTTGGCGTTGCCGGCTACAATGGGGCGCCCGCCAGCCGGACCAGGCGAGCGACACCTCAGGAGCCCAGGTGAATTCGGCCCATAATGTCACCTATGATGCCGCGCTTGCGGCGAAGTTCGCCAGCGCGGCGCGCCACAGCCGCCTGGTGCGGATTCTGCGCGTCGCGGTGCCGGCGACAGTGGCTGCGGCAATGGGTCTGCTCGTCCTTATCTCGACCATTTTCAACCCGTTCCAGATCCCCGTGAAGCTCGACTCCGGAAATCTCGTGGTCACAGGCACCAAGATCACGATGGAATCGCCGCATATGTCCGGCTTTACTCCGGACCAACGGCCCTACGAGCTCTGGGCCAAGACCGCGACCCAGGACATCACCGATCCCGATCATGTCGATCTCCATGATTTGCGCGCGAAAGTGCTGATGGAAGACCAATCGACCCTGTTTCTCGATGCCCGCACCGGAAGATTCGACAACAAGCAGCAGCAGCTCGACCTGCACAAGGACATCTTCCTGCGCACCTCGACCGGCTATGAGGCGCGGCTGAACTCGGCCTTCGTCGACATGGGCAAGGGCACGGTCTCCTCGGATGAGCATGTCGACGTCAAGCTGACCAACGGAACGCTGAACGCCGATCGGCTGCGGATCACGGAGGGCGGCGACGTCATCCGCTTCGAAGGCAATGTGGTGATGCACCTCGACAAGCTGGACGATCCCGCCGCCAGCGCGCCCGCGCCGGTCGAGCCCACGCCGCCGCCGGCGGCGAAGTCCAAGAACAAATCCGCGAATTCAAAATGATTCTCATGACCCATCTTCATCTGAGCAAGCGTCGCATTGCTGTCAGTGTAGCGACGCTTGTCTCCGGTCTCTTGCTGCTCACTGCAGATGCGGCGCACGCACAGAGCTCGGCGAGCGTGCCCAACGCGATGCAGGGTTTTTCGCAGAACCGCGATCAGCCGATCCAGATCGACGCTGCATCGCTCGAGATGCGCGATAAGAAAAAGGAGGCGACCTTCTCGGGCAACGTGAAGGTGGTGCAGGGCGATACCACCATGACCTCGAAGACGCTGGTGGTGTTCTACGACTCGGGCGGCGACAAGCCGGCGACGCCGCAGCCTGCGGCAGCAAAGGGTGCGAAGGCCGCGCCGATCCAGTCGACGACACCGGGCCCGGGCGGTAGCTCCTCGATCAAGCGGCTGGAGGCACGCGGCAATGTCGTGGTCACCCAAAAGGACCAGGTGGTGACCGGCGAGACCGCGGTGTTCGATACGAAGACCAATCTCATCACCATGCTCGGCGGAGCTGGGAGCCAGGTCGTGCTGACGCAGTGCCAGAACGTGCTGCGCGGCGACCGCCTCCTGGTCGACATGACCACCGGCGTCTCCAGAGTGGAGTCGGACAGCGGAAGGGTGCAAGGCCTGTTCATCCAGTCCCAGGGCGGACAGAACGGCAAATGCGGGACGCCGGTGGCCCCGGGCGCGGCCCCGCCTTTGCAGTTGCCCGGCGGAAACAAGCCAAAGTAAATTCCGTTCGCGATTTCAACGCCTTGATCTGGATGATCCCGATCCGAGGTTGAAGCTTGCCCGCCGAGACTGTATCTAGCGCGAAGGGCTTTCGAAGCGGGGTTCGCCGCTTTTCGGGCGTGTTTCACTGGGCATGAGACATGCCTTCATTCATGCTGCGTCGGCGAATCCTGAGGCCGGCGCGGGCAGATCGCGCGAAAACCGCGCAGGATCGTCGCGAAAGGCTAGAAGGCGGGGATGGTCGATCTCTTCAGCATGTTCCGTCGGCGCCCCGCCAAACGCGGCCGGCCAGGATTTGCGCGCCAGGACATCACCGCGCTCGGTGACAGCGTCGGCGGCCTCGTGGCCAGCCCAGTCAGGGACGCGCCGTCGATCGCCCGGAACCAGCCGATGCATGCGCCCGATCAGTTCCAAGGCGACTATGAGGCCGAGCCGCCCCGGGCCCAGGCGGTTCATCCCGTGAGGGCTGCCGGCAGGGCCAACGGTTCCGGCGGGCCTCAGCTCTTGAAGCGGCCGGGCTTCCTGGCTGTGCATAGCGTGGAAAAGAGTTTTGGCAGCCGCCAAGTCGTGCGCGGCGTCAGCATCTATGTGCGCCGCGGCGAAGCGGTCGGCCTGCTCGGGCCCAACGGCGCCGGCAAGACCACCGTGTTCTACATGATCACCGGCCTGATCAAGGCCGATCGCGGCGCCATCGAGCTCGACGGCCACGACGTCACCAAGCTGCCGATGTATCAGCGCGCACGGCTCGGCATCGGCTATCTGCCGCAGGAAGCCTCGATCTTCCGCGGTCTCACCGTCGAGCAGAACATCCGCGCCGTGCTCGAAGTGGTCGAGCCCTCGCGCAAGAAGCGCGAGCAGCAGCTCGACTCGCTGCTCGACGAATTCAACATCACGCGCCTGCGGAAATCGCCGTCGATCGCGCTGTCCGGCGGTGAGCGGCGCCGCGTCGAGATCGCGCGCGCGCTGGCGACGCGTCCGAACTACATGCTGCTCGACGAGCCCTTTGCCGGCATCGATCCGATCGCGGTCGGCGACATCCAGGACCTTGTCCGCCATCTCACCAACCGCGGCATCGGCGTGCTGATCACCGACCACAATGTGCGCGAGACGCTCGGCCTCACCGATCGCGCCTACATCGTCTATGCCGGGGAAATCCTGACCGAGGGCAGCCCGGATGAGATCGTCGCCGATCCGGACGTGCGCCGCCTTTACCTTGGCGAGGAATTCCGCCTCTAGCCCGTTTTTCCATTTCGTCAAGACGTGTACATCGGGCTCGGACTAAGATAAGCAAAAATCGGACCAACTTTTTGGGATCGGTTCTTGCTTCATGGCGCTTTCGCAGAGATTAGAGTTCCGGCAATCGCAGTCGCTAGTCATGACGCCGCAGTTGATGCAGGCGATCAAGCTGCTGCAATTGTCCAACCTCGATCTCACGACGTTCGTCGAAGAGGAACTCGAGCGTAACCCGTTGCTGGAACGGGCCAACGACGAGCCGCCCGTGGGCGAGGGCCCGGCCGAGACCGGCCAGTTCAACGACAGCGATGGCGGCCACAACGACGAGCCGGGCGGCGGCCCGGGCGAAGCCTTCGAGCCCGGCCAGGAAGAGTGGATGAGCAAGGATCTCGGCACCCGCGCCGAGATCGAGCAGACCATGGACACCGGGCTGGACAACGTCTTCTCCGAGGAACCCGCCGAAGCGGCCGCGCGCAACTCCCAGGATGCGGCGCCGACCACCTATACCGAATGGGGCGGCGGCGCCTCCGGTGACGAGGACTACAATCTCGAAGCCTTCGTCGCCGCGGAGACCACGCTCGGCGACCATCTCGCCGAGCAGCTCTCGGTTGCCTTCACCGGCGCAGCGCAGCGCATGATCGGCCAGTATTTGATCGACCTCGTCGACGAGGCCGGCTATCTGCCCCCGGATCTCGGCCAGGCCGCCGAACGGCTGGGCGCATCGCAGCAGGATGTCGAGAACGTTCTTGCCGTGCTGCAAAAATTCGATCCGCCCGGCGTCTGCGCGCGCAATTTGAGCGAATGCCTGGCGATCCAGCTCCGCGAGCTCGACCGCTACGATCCCGCGATGCAGGCCCT
Source organism: Bradyrhizobium sp. MI1.11 (assembly GCF_055811255.1). Taxonomy (NCBI): domain Bacteria; kingdom Pseudomonadati; phylum Pseudomonadota; class Alphaproteobacteria; order Hyphomicrobiales; family Nitrobacteraceae; genus Bradyrhizobium; species Bradyrhizobium sp. MI1.11. Next base: position 39,755 of record NZ_JBVVPM010000041.1, on the reverse strand, counting down.
GGTCGAGCATCTCGATCTCCTCGCCAAGCGCGACGTCGCGGCCTTGCGCAAGCTCTGCGGCGTCGACGACGAGGACATCGCCGACATGATCGGCGAGATCCGCCGGCTCAATCCCAAGCCCGGCATGAAGTTCGGTACAGCCCGGCTCCAGACCATGGTGCCCGATGTCTATGTCCGCCCGGGCCCCGATGGCGGCTGGCATGTCGAGCTCAACAGCGACACCTTGCCGCGCGTGCTGGTCAACCAGACCTACTATTCGCAGCTCTCGAAGAAGATCGGCAAGGACGGCGACAAATCGTATTTCACCGACGCGCTTCAGAACGCGACCTGGCTGGTGCGTGCGCTCGACCAGCGCGCTCGCACCATCCTGAAAGTCGCAACCGAGATCGTGCGCCAGCAGGACGGCTTCTTCACCCATGGCGTGGCGCATCTGCGACCGCTGAATCTGAAGGCCGTCGCCGACGCCATCCAGATGCATGAATCCACGGTGTCGCGCGTCACCGCCAACAAATACATGGCGACCAATCGCGGCACGTTCGAGCTGAAATATTTCTTCACGGCCTCGATCGCCTCGGCCGATGGCGGCGAGGCGCATTCGGCCGAAGCCGTGCGTCACCACATCAAGCTGCTGATCGATGCGGAGGCGCCGTCCGCGATCCTGTCCGACGACACCATCGTGGAACGCTTGCGCGGCTCGGGCATTGATATCGCCCGCCGCACGGTCGCGAAGTACCGCGAAGCCATGCGCATTCCTTCCTCGGTGCAACGCCGTCGCGACAAGCAGAGCGCTCTTGGTAACGTCCTCTCCACCGCCATGGCCGATCGCTCCCGCAATCCCGAACCGGCCTGATTGCGTCGGCGCCAAATCGCGCTACTCTCGATCCGCTATCGGGCCCGATCCTGGCCAGGCACGAACCAAGCGAGGTTCACATGACTCTCCGCATCTCGGGAAAGAGCGTCAACGTCGGCGAGGCCCTGCGCGGCCGCGTCACCGACCGGACTGAAGAGGTCCTGCGCAAATATTTCGACGGTAATTATTCCGGCCACATCACGCTGAGCAAGGACGGCTTCGGCTTCCGCACCGACTGTGCGCTGCATCTTGATTCGGGAATTACGCTTGAGGCCGATTCGAACGCACCGGATGCCTATGCCAGTGCCGACCAGGCGCTGCTGATGATCGAGAAGCGGCTCAAGCGCTACAAGAGCCGGCTCAAGGACCGCTCCGCCCGCAAGGCCCATGTCGCCTCCGCGGCGTTGGCCGCCATGGATGCCACCAGCTACGTGCTGGAGGCGCCGGGCGAAGGTGAGGACGAGGACGAAATCACCGGCTACAGCCCCGTCATCATCGCCGAGGCCACCACCTCGCTGAAGCCGCTGTCCGTCAGCGAAGCAGTCATGGAACTCGACCTCAGCGGGGCGCCCTGCCTGGTGTTTCAGCACGGCTCCTCGGGCCGGGTGAACATCATTTACCGCCGGGCCGACGGCAATGTCGGCTGGATCGACCCCCCGGGGGTCAAGGCGGACGGCAAGGTGGCTGGCAAGGCCTGAGGCTGTCGGACGACGCCCCTGCGGCCCGGCGCGGGGGCTCCTTTCCGCCTTAACAATGACCGGGGCAAAGCTGCACGCGGGAGTTGGCACCGGGATTGCGTTGGAGTAGAAGCCCCCCACATCAGGGGCGAGCTAAGTCCGCCTCCTGCTTCATCTTCTTGACGTCGGCCCGCCCAGGTTCTTTGTCCAGGCTGGCCAATTCGGAACCTGACGTTTTCATTCACCTCGGAAGACTTCCATGCCGATTACCGATCTGGTCGCGCCCGAGGCGATTCTCCCGGCATTGAAGGTCAACAGCAAGAAGCAGGCGCTTCAGGAACTCGCGGCCAAGGCCGCCGAGCTGACCGGGCAGAACGAGCGTTCCGTGTTCGAGGTGCTCCTGCAACGCGAGAAGCTCGGCACCACCGCTGTCGGCTACGGCGTCGCCATTCCCCACGGCAAGCTGCCCAAGCTGGAAAAGATCTTCGGACTGTTCGCGCGCCTCGATCGTCCGATCGATTTCGAATCGATGGACGGCCAGCCGGTCGATCTCGTCTTCCTGCTGCTCGCCCCCGAAGGCGCCGGCGCCGATCATTTGAAGGCACTAGCCCGCATCGCCCGCCTGCTGCGCGACCAGGACATCGCGAAAAAACTCCGCGCCTCGCGCGATGCCCAGGCGATCTATTCGGTGCTCGCGCTGCCGCCGGCGACTGCGGCGTAAAGCGTCTCCGCGTCCGGGACACGAGAGCTGGGCACGCCTTAGCCTCACACTCCGTCATTGCGAGGAGCAAAGCGACGAAGCAATCCAGAATTTCTCCGGGGAGAGATTCTGGATTGCTTCGCTTCGCTCGCAATGACGTGGGGATTGCAGCGATCCGTCGTCGAAATAAAAACGGGCACGCCTTCCTTCGAAGGCATGCCCGCTTGAAACTCTATTCGTGCGACGCGCGCGTGCTCAGTGCACGCTCACCGCTTGCAGCTCGTTGCTCCAGGCGTTGGCGATCGCGGCTTCGCGGCTGTCGGTCAGCATGATCGGCGTGCCATCGGCGGCGTGGAGCGCGAAGAGCTTGAGGCCCGGCGCGATCTTCGGCGCTTCGGGAAACAGGCCCGGCACATCCTCAGAGCGGATCTGCTTCACATAGGCGATATGGCCTTCGCCGAGGGTTGCCAGCGTCTCGGGCGAGACGTTCTTGGCTTCGTATTCGAACGCAACGTGACCTTCACTCATGGTCTCGACTCCTTCACAGAAACTAAGCGGTCGAGTCCGCTACTCGTTCCATTATTCGTGCTCATTGATAGCGATTGTCTTAACGATCCTCTCCGGTTCCGGCCGGGCAAGATCGATCGCCAGCAATCCGTTCTTCAGATCCGCACCCAGCACCAGCATCCCCTCCGCCAGCACGAAAGTGCGCTGGAAGTGGCGCGCGGCAATGCCGCGATGGATGTATTGCCGGGTCTTGTCGTCCTGCTGCCGTCCGCGAATGACGAGCTGGTTTTCCTCAATGGTTACATCGAGTTGGTCGCGGGTGAATCCGGCGACCGCCAGCGTGATCCGCAACCGCTCGGGCTGGCCCTCCGATCGGTCGCACCTCTCGATATTGTAGGGAGGGTAACCGTCGGCGCCTTTGACGACCCGATCGAGCACGCGCTCGATCTCGTCGAAGCCCAGAAGGAACGGACTGGAAAGCGTGGGAACACGAGACATAGTTTACAAAGTCCTCTCGAAGCGACTTTGGTGCATCAGGGCCCGTACAGGCACCCCTTGATCAGCAATATGGGCATATCCGCTTGTAGGTTCAAGGACGTAGCCGGGGCTGTGGATTGGCAGCTCACCCACTCTGCCATGCACAAATGCCGACTTGTCGTCATGGCGCGAAACGCCTGCGACAAGCCCGGCACGACGAAATTGCGGCGCGATTTTTCTCAACGAAAACAAACCCCCTTCTACTGTGTGCATGCATGGGGTTGTTTTCGCGTTTTTTAATCGGCGGCCCCGTGGAACCCGGTCAGGCCTCGAGCCGCGTCCGGCCGTCGCCGCTGAACAGATGCAGCTTTTGGCGCATCGCTGCGACGCGGATCTTCGCGCCGATCGGCGGCGCCTCGGAGCCGGGAATGCGGACGATGACCTCGCCGGGCGGCAGTTCGCCGGGATTGGCGGCGATGCGCTGCTCGTCCTGAGCCCGCGTGCCGTAGACGAAGGTTTCGGCGCCGACGCGCTCGATCGCTTCCACGGTGAGGGGCAAGGCAACACCGCCGGCCGGGGTCTGGTCGGTGATGACGAAGTCTTCCGGGCGGATGCCGAGGATGCCGGCGTTAGTGCTGCCGAGCTGCGATTTGATTTCATCGGCGCGAATCGACATCAGGTTCATCGGCGGCGCGCCGATAAAGGAGGCGACGAAGGTCGTCGCCGGCTTCTCGTAGATCGCGAGCGGATTTCCGACCTGCTCGACCTGGCCGCCATTCATCACCACGAGAATGTCGGCGAGCGTCATCGCCTCCAGCTGGTCGTGGGTGACGTAGATCGACGTGGTGTTGAGCCGGCGCTGCAATTTGCGGATCTCGACCCGCATCGCGATGCGGAGTTTTGCGTCGAGGTTGGACAGCGGCTCGTCGAACAGAAACACTTTTGGCTGACGCACGATGGCGCGGCCCATGGCGACACGCTGGCGCTGGCCGCCGGAGAGCTGGCGCGGCTTGCGCTCCAGCATCGAGGTGAGCTCGAGCACGCGCGCGGCTTCGTCGACGCGGCTCTTGACCTCGGCCTCCTTCATGCCGCGGTTGCGCAGGCCGTAGGCCATGTTGTTGAAGACGCTCATATGCGGATAGAGCGCGTAATTCTGGAACACCATCGCGATGTCGCGGTCGGCAGGCTCGATCTGGTTGACGATGCGGCCGCCGATGTCGATCTCACCGCCGGTGACGGTCTCGAGGCCTGCGACCATGCGCAGCAATGTCGACTTGCCGCAGCCGGAGGGACCGACCAGCACGCAGAACTGGCCGTCGCCGACATCGACGTTGACGCCCTTGATGGCCTCGAAGCCGCCGGGATAGGTCTTGCGGACGTTGCGCAGAGTGACGTTAGCCATGGGATTTACTTTTCCGTCTCCACGAGTCCGCGCACGAACAATTTCTGCATTACGACGACGACGAACACCGGCGGCAGCATCGCGAGCACGGCGGTCGCCATCACGATCGGCCATTCGGTCAGCGCGTCAGTGGTGGTGATCATCTTGCGGATGCCGACCTGGATGGTCTGCATGTCGTCGCGGGTGGTGATCAGCAGCGGCCAGAGATATTGATTCCAGCCGAGGATGAAGAGGATCACGAACAGCGCCGCCATGTTGGTGCGCGACAACGGCAGCAGCGTGTCCCAGAAGAAGCGCAGGGGACCGGCGCCGTCGATGCGCGAGGCCTCCAGCAGCTCGTCCGGCACCGTCATGAAGAACTGGCGGAACAGCAGCGTCGCGGTGGCCGAGGCGATCAGCGGCAGCGACAGGCCCGCATAGCTGTCGAGCATGTGCAGATCTGCGACGATCTTGTAGGTCGGATAGATGCGGACCTCGACCGGCAGCATCAGCGTGATGAAGATGATCCAGAAGATCGGCATCCGGAACGGAAAGCGGAAATAGACGATCGCGTAGGCCGAGATGATCGAGATTGCGATCTTGCCGACCGCGATCAGCAAGGCCATCACCAGCGAGTTCAGCATCATGTTGCCGACGGGCTCGCGGGTCGATCCGCTCGTGCCGACGAAAATGGTCTGGTAGTAAACCTCGAAGAAATGACCGCCCGGCAGCAGTGACATCTGTCCGTTGGCGATCAGCGCGTTGTCCTGGGTCGAAGCGACGAACGCGATGTAGACGGGGAAAGCGACGATCGCGATCCCGATCCAGAGGATGATATGGGCGATGTAGCGCCGGAAGCCCTCTTCCTCGACCATCAGTAGGTCACCTTGCGTTCGACGAACCGGAACTGGATTCCGGTGAGCACGATGACCATGACCATCAGGATCACCGACTGCGCCGCCGAGCTGCCGAGATTGCCGCCAAGCAGGCCGTCGGAATAGACCTTGTAGACCAGCGTGACCGTCGACGTTCCGGGTCCGCCGCGGGTCATCGTGTCGATGATGCCGAACGTGTCGAAGAAGGCGTAGACGATGTTGACCACCAGCAGGAAGAAGATGGTCGGCGACAGCAGCGGGAAGGTCACGGTCCAGAACCGCCGCATCGGGCGTGCGCCGTCGATCGCGGCGGCCTCGAACACGCTCTTCGGGATCGCCTGCAGGCCGGCGAGAAAGAACAGGAAATTATAGGAGATCTGTTTCCACGCGGCGGCGAGGATGATCAGCGCCGCGGCCTGATCGCCGTCGAGCAGCGGATTCCAGTCGACGCCCATGTTGCGAAGATAACGCGATAGCACGCCGAGCGAGGGATGCAGCATGAAGATCCAGAGCACGCCGACCACGGGCGGCGCCACCGCATAGGGCCAGATCAGGAGCGTGCGGTAGAGCATCGAGCCACGCAGCGGCTTGTCCGCCATCACGGCGAGCAGCAGCGCAAAGGACAGCGACGAGACGGCGATCGCGAACGAGAAGAAGAACGTTCGGACGATCGCCTCGAAATAGGCCGCGTCCTTGAACAGCTCGATGTAATTCTCGAACCAGACAAAGGTGGTCGACAGACCGAAGGCGTCCTGGAGCAGGAAGGACTGGATCACCGCCTGCAGGGCCGGCCAATAGAAGAAAATCAGGACGATCGCGAGCTGCGGCGCAACCAGCGCGTACGGTAACAGCCTTGACTGGAAAATGGCTTGCTTTTGCATGATGCCAGCAGAGCGGCAGGCCGGGTCGCGGCCTGCCGCTCATTGCCTCACTTGACGGCGGTCTTTTCGAACTGCCGCAGCATCGTGTTGCCGCGCTCGACGGCGGAATCCAGCGCCTGCTTGGCGGTCTTCTTGCCGGCCAGCGCCTGCTCGATCTCTTCCGACCAGACGTCACGGAGCTGCACCATGTTGCCGAGGCGCAGACCGCGCGAGTTCTCGGTCGGCTCCTTGTTGGTCAGCTCGAGCAGCGGCGTTTCGAGATAGGGCTGATCCTTGTAGAAGCCCTCTTCCTTCGCCTTGGCATAGGCCGCCTTGGTGATCGGCAGATAGCCCGAGGCCTTGTGGATATAGACTTGGCGATCGGTGTCCGAGAGGAAGGTCAGGAACTTCGCGACGCCCTTGTATTCCTCGGCCGACTTGCCGCCCATCACCCAGAGCGAAGCGCCGCCGATGATCGAGTTCTGCGGCGCGCCCTTGACGTCGGGATAATACGGCATCGGCACGGCGGTGAAGTTGAACTTGGCCTGCGCCTTGACGTTGCCGAAGAACGCCGACGAGGTCAGGTAGATCGGGCATTCGCCGGAGGTGAAGCGGCCTTCGCCGGTGTTGGTGCGGCCGGCGTAGTCATAGGTCTTGGTCTTCTGCAGCTCGACAAGGGTTTCGAGATGCTTGACCTGAAGCGGTCCGTTGAACTCGAGCACGGTGTCAAAGCCGTCGAGGCCGTTGGCCTTGCTGGCGAGCGGCACGTTGTGCCAGGCCGAGAGCTGCTCGAGATTGACCCATGTGACCCAGGAGCCGGAGAAGCCGCAGGTGTCGTGACCCGCAGCCTTCAGCTTCTTGGCGGCCTCGAACGTTTCGGGCCAGGTCTTCGGAATCTCCACGTTCGCCTTCTTCAGCTCGTCGAGGTTCACCCACATCACAGTCGAGGACGAGTTGAAGGGGAATGAGAGCATCTCGCCCTTCGACGTCGAATAATAGCCGGTGATGGCGGGCAGGTAGATCTTGGGATCGAACTTCTCGCCGGCGTCGGCCATCAGCTTGTAGACGGGCTTCACGGCGCCGGTCGCGGCCATCATGGTCGCGGTGCCGACTTCGAACACCTGCATGATGTGCGGGGCGTTGCCGGCGCGGAACGCCGCGATGCCCGCGTTCATCGTATCGGGATAGTTGCCCTTGTAGGTCGGGATCACCTTGTAGTCGCTCTGCGACGCGTTGAAGTCGGTGGCGAGCTTGACGATGACGTCGTTGTTGGCGCCGGTCATCGCGTGCCACCACTGGATTTCGGTCGCGGCCAAGGCCGGCGAGGCCGATAGTCCAACCGTGAGCGCAATAGCGGCAGCCGCTCCAAAGTGTCTAAGAGCCATCAAGTAAACCTCCCTTGGCCGTTCTCTTGGGCCGTCAAAAATGATCGCTTGCGCTAGCAGCGCCATATGACGTTCACATGACTGTGTAAGCGGCCGAAACGAAAGCGGCAAGCGCGGCAAAAGGGAAGCCGTCAAATAGGCGAATGCCGCGAGCGGCGTCCTCCGTTCGCGGTGCAGCATTCGGGAGTGATGGATTGGTCGCTACGTCTTCAGCAGAATAGTGAGGCAGACGATCGTCCCGCGGGCTTCGAAACCTCTCCCGCAAAGGCAAGCGGGAGAGGTTGCAGCGAGCCCGCGGTTAGAATCTCGCCCGCCTGATCCGCACGTAAAGCGCGCCCTCGCCGCCATGGCCGATACCGGCTTCCTCAAAGCCGACCACAAAAGCCCGGAATTCCGGCAGGCTCAGCCATTCCGGCACCTGGCGGCGCAGCACGCCGCTTTCGCCGCCGCTACGGCCCTTGCCGGTGATGACGAGCACGAAGGTCAGGCCGTCATGATGGGCGCGGTGCAGGAATCCGGTCAGAGCGCGATGGGCGCGCATCTGGGTCATGCCGTGCAGATCGAGCCGCGCCTCGATCTCGCTGCGCCCGCGCGACAGTTTTGTCCGCTCGCGCTTGCCGAGCGGCGCGAGCGGCGGCACCGCAGGCTTCGCTGCACGCGGTGCCGGGGCAGCGGCAATCGGACGTGGCGAGGACGCAAGCCGCGTGGCGGGCGCTGTGGGGGAAGGCTCAGTGCGCGGCGCAGCTTGCGCCTTCACCGCACGAGGCTTCCTCAGCGGCTTGACCTGCTTTGCGACCGTATCCCACAGCGCGCGCTCTTCTTCGCTCAGCGCGCGACGGCGCGGCGAGGGACGAGGCTCCAGCACGGGCGGACGGGACGATCGCTTCATTGCTGCCGATGGGAACGATTTTTCACCGGCCGCCGCGGCTCCTGAACCGGCTCGATCACGGGACGCGGCACCGGCAGCGGGACTGGACCGGCGACAGCGACCGTCTCGCTCCTGCTTTGCGCCTCGGCTGCCGCCGGCTTGTCCTTCGCGGGCTCTGTTTGCGGAAACAGCTTCGCGATCTTCTCCGACGGCCGCGGGTCCGGCACCGGCAGCCGCGCGGCACGCGCCGTCGGATCGAGACCCTTCGGCACCAGCATCACGAAATGCATGGCATGGCGCAGACGCCCGGAGACGCGGCCGGCCTCCTGGCCCGCGCCGAAATAGAGATCGGCGCGCGCCGGACCGATGATGGCCGAGCCGGTGTCCTGCGCGATCATCAACCGATGGAACGGCGTCTTCGCGAGTTCGGAATCGATCGGCAGCTCGCCTTCGATGAAAAACGGCGTGCCGTAGACGTGGAGCGATTTGTCCACCGCGATCGAACGGCCGGCCGTCAGCGGAATGCCCTGCGCGCCGACGGCCTCCTCCTTGTCGGACAGATTGACCTCGCGGAAGAAGATGTAGGAGCGGTTCTGGCGCCGCAGCTCCTTGGCACCGTCTGGTGTCTGCGCCATCCACTCCCTGATCTTCTGCATCGACATCTCTTCCTTCGGAATGATGCCGCGCTCGATCAGGATGCGACCGACCGCTGTATAGGGATAGCCGTTATAGGCGTCGTAGTTGAGCCGGACCGTGCCGCCATCGTCGAACTTGATCCGCGCCGAGCCCTGGATTTGGGCGAACAGCAGATCGGTCGGGTCCTTCAGCCAGGCAATCTCGAGTCCGCGGCCGGCGATCTTGCCGTCCTCGATCTCGGCGCGGTCGTAATAGGGGACCAGCTTGCGGCGGCCGATCTTGCGATAGACCGGGCCCTTGTTGGGCAGGCTGACCGAATCCTGCTTGTAGCCGCGCACGAACAGGTTCGACGGGCGGCGATAGACCGGGACGTTGTAGACGTCGGTCTGCGTGCGCGATCCCTCCAGCACCGGCTCGTAATAGCCGGTGACGAAACCATCCGGCTCGCCGAGGCGAGAGATCCGTAGCGGCGCAAAATTTTCCTCGAAAAAGGTTTTGGCCCTGGCGTCGTCGGTAAGCTCGAGCGATTTGGCGACCCGGCAGGGTTCGGCCAGAGAGGCGCCCAAAGCCTTCGGTTCGGGAGCGCCGGTCTGGGCGCTGATCGGACGGCAGCTCGCGCGAAAGGTCTTGTAGGCGGCGAGATGATTGTCGTCGCTCCAGCCCTTCACGTCGGCCCAGGCCAGCGGCAGATATTGCGCGCCGGGAATTTCGAACGGCAGGGGAAGCTGCGGATACGGCAAGGCGCGCGGCGGCGCGGCAGGCAATTCCGGGAGATGATGGTGATGGCTGCGATAGTGGCGCCGCGCCGCCTCGGCGCCAAGTGAAAACGACGACAGCGCGACGGCACCTGCGCAGAGCGCCGTCGCGCTGGTCTTCAGGAAAGCCTTAATTCGCGCTTCCGGTGCCAACCAGCTTCCAGTTCGGATCGCGAGAGGTGATGTCGCGGGCGAAAGTCCAGATGTCGGTGATGTCAGCGACGGTGTCGGCGCTGCCATCGACGATGTTGCCGGCCTTGTCACGCGTGGCCGAGATCATCTGCGAGACGAAGCGGATCGTGAGCTGGGCGGTGCGGTCGCGCAGCTCGGCGCCGACCAGCTCGGCCTTGTCGATCGAGACAAAGCGCGTCTCGGTCTTCTGCTCGTTCTTCTCACGCTCCTTGATCGCGGCATCGAAGCTTTCATAGACCTCCGACGACAGCAGGTCGCGCAGCGCGCGGCGGTCGCCATTGGCAAAGGCCAGCACGATCATCTCATAGGCGCCGCGGGCGCCGGAGATGAAATGGCGCGGATCGAAGGTGGAATCCTTTTCGACGATGGAATCGAGACCCTGGGCGAGCACGGTGCCCGGCTCGGTCAGGCCCTTCCAGCGGTCGGAGGGCGGGGCCGGCTCGGCCGTCGGCGCCAACGGAGCCTGGTCGATGACCTTGCCCGGCATGGTGACGACGTTCTTGTCCTGGGCACCCTGGAGCGCGTTACGGTCGAACGGCGGCCGCTCGTTGCCGGTGCGCTGCCCCAGCACGCTGCGCAGCCTCAGAAAGATGAAGACCGCCAGCGCCAGGAAGATGATGGTGTAGATGTCCACGTCGTATTCGCTTTCTGGTCGTCTGTAGAAGGGGCCGTCTCGAAAGGGTCGTGCCGGGAAAATCGATCCGGCCAGTAGACCGTTCCATACCGGAACGGCAAGTCCACATCACCATTTCGGGTCCGCGCGTCAGGTCCGTGGGATGTAGGCACGAAATCTTGCCCGGCCAATGGCGCCTTTTGGCACAGCACCGAGTGTAGCGCGTTTTATGCTTAAGGGGAAACCCGATCCTGGCCGGAAATCGCGCATCTTCAATCGTTTAAGGCGCAGTTGCGCTGGATCGGCGGGATGAACGCCGCAGTTGTGGCCGTGGCCGGAATTCCCCATCCGGGACCGTTCGTCCTTGTGGAACGAGGTAGCCCTATGTTAGCCAACCGCCGCGAAATTCAGCCCAATCGGGTAAGGAGACACTCTTATGACCAACGGTAACGGCACCCCTCCCGAGGCGGCCCAGGCTCCCCAGCTCAACGTCCTGGCGCAATATACCAAGGACCTCTCGTTCGAAAATCCGAATGCGCCCAGCTCGCTCCAGCAGCAGAGCCAACCGCCCCAGATCAACATCCAGATCAATGTGAGCGCCAACAACCTCAGCGAACAGGAGTTCGAGGTGACCCTGTCGGTCGAGGGCAAGGCCGAGACCGCCGGCAAGATCATGTTCTCGTTCGAGCTCGCTTATGCCGGCGTGTTCCGCATCTCCAACGTGCCGAAGGACAATTTGCATCCGCTGGTCATGATCGAATGCCCGCGCCTGCTGTTCCCGTTCGCCCGTGAGATCATCGCCACGGCCGTGCGCGACGGCGGGTTCCCGCCTTTGATGCTGGACCCGGTCGACTTCGTCGGCCTCTATCGTCAGAACATGGAGCGGCAAATGGCCGCTCAGCCGAGCGGTCAGGCCTAACCAGCCGAAGCGACAGCTGGAGCGGGCAAGAACTCGTTCCAGATCGCCTTGTCGCCGAGCGTTGCGATGAAGGCCCGGTGGGCCTCGCGCTCGGCGTCTGAAATCCGCGGCGCGAGCGGCGCTGGCCGCTGCCGCCGTGGCGCATCAGCAGCCCCGTTGGCGCGAGTCTCCTCGGATTCCGAGGCCAGCAGCAGCTGCGATTGCCGCGCCCCGACCAGATCCACATAGACTTCCGCAAGCAACTCGGCGTCGAGCAACGCGCCGTGCTTGGTGCGGCGTGAATTGTCGATCGCATAGCGCGAGCAGAGATCGTCGAGCCGGTTCGACACGCCGGGATGCTTACGCCGTGCCAGCAGCAGCGTATCGACCAGCCGCTCACGCGGGATCGCCGGGCGCTTGATCCGGTCGAGCTCGGCATTGATGAAGCTGATGTCGAACGAGGCATTGTGGATCACCAGCGGCGCATCGCCGACGAACTCCAGAAAATCGTCGACGACCTCGTGAAACAGCTGCTTTGTCGCCAGGAACTCGGCCGACAGCCCGTGCACCGCGAAGGCTTCTGCCGGCATGTCCCTTTCGGGATTGATATAGACGTGGAAACTCTGCCCCGTCGGCATGCGATTGAGCATCTCGACGCAGCCGATTTCGACCAGGCGGTCTCCCCGCAGCGGGTCGAGGCCGGTGGTTTCTGTGTCGAGAACGATTTCGCGCATGATCTGAGAAGCCGTGTCAGGCGCCGAATCAGGCGCGCCGCTGCGGCATCTTAACGACCTCCGCCAGGATGTGCGCGATTTGGGCGCGCACTGGATCGAGCCCGTGGGACGTATCCACCACGAAATCGGCACGCCTGCGCTTTTCCGCGTCCGGTGTCTGCTTGGCGATGATGGCGTCGAGCTTGGCCTCGTCCATCGTGCCGCGCGCCAGCACCCGCTCGCGCTGCAGTTCCGGAGACGTCGTCACCACGACTACGGCATCGACCCGCGTCTCGCCCCCAGTCTCGAACAGCAGTGGAATGTCCAGCACCACGACGGGCGCCTTGGCGGCTTCGGCGTCGGCGAAGAATTTTTTCCGGGAAGCGCCCAGCATCGGATGGACGATCTGCTCCAGCTGCTTGATGGCCGCAGCATCGTGCACCACACGCGCCGACAGTTTCGACCGATCGACCTTGCCGTTCGCGGTGGTGCCGGGGAAGGCGGCCTCGATCGCGGGCGCAGCCTCGCCCTCATAGAGCTGATGGACGGCGGCATCGGCATCGTAGACAGGGACGCCAGCCTCCGCGAATAATTTCGCGGTGGTGGATTTTCCCATCCCGATCGAGCCGGTCAGTCCCAGGATTCGCATCAGCGCCCAGCCATCTCTGCCAATCACACCGCAACTAGCCGCTCGCGCCGCAGGAACGCAAGCAGCGGCAGCAGCGGCAAGCCGAGAATGGTGAAGTGGTCGCCCTCGATACGCTCGAACAAATGGATACCCAGGCTTTCGAGCTGATAACCGCCGACGCTGGTGGTGACGGCATCGCCGGCGGCGTCGAGATAGGCCGAAAGCTCGGCATCGGTCATCTGCCGCATGGTGAGGCGGGCGACCGAGACGTCCTCGAAGATGATCTCACCATTACGTGCTATCGCCACGGCAGAATTCAGCTCATGGCTGTGTCCGGAGAGATCGCGCAGTTGCGCCAGCGCCTGGGCGCGGCCCGCAGGCTTGTTGAAGATGCGATCGCCAAGCGCCAGCGTTTGATCCGCACCGATGACGGTGCTTCCAGCGTGATGAGCCGAGACCGCCTTGGCCTTTTCGCGCGCCAGCAGCAAGGCAATCTCGCGCGGACCAGACAGCCCGGAGGCGGCCTGGATCGCGCGCTCGTCGATATCAGCCGTGATCGCCTTGAACTCGAGCCCGGCATTGGCCAGCAGCATCTTTCGCGCGCTGCTCTGCGACGCCAGGATCAACGCAGATTTGCCGAGCCACAGACCCATCGCGAAACTATTCCCAAAGCTATTCAGAAGGCCGGTTACGCTGGCGATCGCTGTAGAGTTTCATGATCGCCGCGGCGGTTTCCTCGATCGAGCGCCGCGTGACGTCGAGCAGCGGCCAATCGTGCTTGGCGCTCAGCTTGCGGGCAAATGCGACCTCTTCGGCGACCGACTGCTTGTCCGTGTAGGTGTCGCCGCTGGAATCGGCGCCCATGGAGAGCAGGCGGTTCGTGCGCACCTGGATCAAGCGTTCCGGCGTCGCATGCAAGCTCACCACCAGCGGTCGCGTCAACGTTTCCAACTGCGACGGCACCGGAATGCCTGGAACCAGCGGCACGTTGGCGGTGCGGATGCCACGGTTGGCAAGATAGATCGATGTCGGGGTCTTGGAGGTGCGGGAGACACCGACGAGCACCACGTCCGCGTCGTCGAGCCCTTCGACATGCTGACCGTCATCATGGATCATCGTGTAGTTCAGCGCGTCGATGCGCTTGAAGTATTCGGCGTTGAGCACGTGCTGGGCACCGACCCGGCCGGTCGTGGCGGCTCCGAGATACGCCTCGAACAATTGCATCACCGGGCCGATGATCGACAGGCTCGGAACATTGATCCCCTTGCACTTGTCCTCGAGCCTGGCGACCAGATCCTTCTCGAGCAACGTGAACAGCACGATTCCCGGCGCTTCCTCGATCTCGTCGAGCACGCGATCGAGCTGTTTCTGACTGCGCACCAGCGGATAGACGTGCTCGACCGGGGTCACGTTGGCGTACTGGGCGGCAACGGCCCGCGCGACCGTGATCAGCGTCTCACCGGTGGAATCGGACACGAGGTGCAGATGGAAATAATTGTTCGAGGTCGGCACAAAAGCCCTTTGTATGAAACCGGTTTGGTTTGTGGATTTCTGTGGACCTTAACCCCTCGGAAAGGGATGCGCGACACCGGGGGCGGGACAAGTGCCAATTTTCTTCACACCACTGCCCGTGAGAACAAGTTCGGCGCCCCGTCGAAAGGGAAACGGGATTGTGCCGATAACCCTCTTGATAAGCTGCCGACAGAAACGCGCAAGCCTTTGAAGCTGACCGCCTTATCGAGGGCGGCCAGAGTGATCAGGGATATGTTGATGGATGTGAACAAGCGCGTGTGAACGGGCGGACGGAAATGTGTGAGTCCAATTCACCGTCACATAGACTCAAACCTTAAGAATCTAAGATTCTTATTGGAGAAGGGCGCTACGGACGGATATGTGTGCAGGCAAGACCTTAACGAGTTCTTACTATCCCCAGCGTTCCCCGCGGCTGGGCAGGAATCCGGATCCCAGACATGTTTGAAGACGTCTATCTCTGGATCAAGGCGCTGCATGTGATCGCCGTCATCTCCTGGATGGCGGGCATGCTCTATCTGCCACGGCTGTTCGTTTATCATTGCGAGGCCGACATCGGCTCGAAGCAGTCGGAAACGTTCAAGATCATGGAACGGCGGCTGTTCAAGGCCATCATCAACCCCGCCATGATCGTGACCTGGCTCGCCGGGCTCTATCTCGCCTGGGCTGGCCATTGGTTCAGCTTCGGCTGGCTGCACGTAAAACTGGCACTGGTCCTCGCGATGTCCGCGGTCCACGGCTTTTTTTCGCGCTGGCTGAAGGATTTCGCCGCGGATCGGCGCCCCCGGAGCCAGAAATTTTATCGGATTATCAACGAGGTACCCACTGCCCTGATGATTCTGATCGTCATCATGGTGATCGTGAAGCCGTTCTAGGCAGGGGTCGCGAACAATCGCTCAGTGCTTCTGCTTGCGGAGTGAGAGGCGATTTTCTATATTAGCAATATCCCACCCAACGCAGGCGGATGTGGTCGTGTCTGAGCTTTCCAGAGGCCGGACACCCCATCAGGTTTGAAGCCTCACCGGCGCTCTCCTTGCCAGACCTGCGGACCTTACCTTTTCGCGTCCGCATTTCAGAGCCTCCTCGCACCCCTCCCCAGGTTACCCCACAGGACCACCCCAATGCGGGAAATCAAACTCCAGGACCTCAAGTCGAAGACGCCGGCCGAGCTCGTCTCGTTCGCGGAAGAGAACGGGGTCGAGAATGCCAGCACCATGCGCAAGCAGGAGCTGCTGTTCGCCATCCTCAAGCAGCTTGCGCTCGCCGAGACCGATATCGTCGGCGAAGGCGTCGTCGAGGTTCTCTCCGACGGCTTCGGCTTCCTCCGTTCGCCCGATGCGAATTATCTGCCGGGTCCGGACGACATCTACGTTTCGCCCTCGCAGATCCGCCGTTTTGGCCTGCGCACCGGCGACACCATCGAAGGCCACATCCGCAGCCCGAAAGAGGGCGAGCGCTATTTCGCGTTGCTGAAGGTCAACACGCTCAATTTCGAGGACCCGGAAAAGGCCAAGCACAAGGTCAATTTCGACAACCTCACGCCACTGTTTCCGAATCAGCGCTTCCGCATGGAAATCGACGATCCGACGCGGAAAGACCTTTCTGCAAGGGTGATCGACATCGTCGCGCCGATCGGCAAGGGCCAGCGCGCGCTGATCGTCGCGCCGCCGCGCACAGGCAAGACCGTGCTGATGCAGAATATCGCGCACTCGATCGCGCATAATCATCCCGAGTGCTATCTGATCGTACTCCTGATCGACGAACGTCCGGAAGAGGTCACGGACATGCAGCGCTCGGTGAAGGGCGAGGTCGTCTCCTCGACCTTCGACGAGCCGGCGGTGCGCCACGTTCAGGTCGCCGAGATGGTGATCGAGAAGGCCAAGCGCCTGGTCGAGCATGGCCGCGACGTGGTGATCCTGCTGGACTCCATCACGCGCCTCGGCCGCGCCTACAACACCGTGGTGCCGTCATCGGGTAAGGTGCTGACCGGCGGTGTCGATGCCAACGCGCTGCAGCGGCCGAAGCGGTTCTTCGGCGCCGCCCGCAACATCGAAGAGGGCGGCTCGCTGACGATCATCGCGACCGCGCTGGTCGATACCGGCAGCCGCATGGATGAAGTCATCTTCGAAGAGTTCAAGGGCACCGGTAACTCGGAGCTGATCCTCGACCGCAAGGTTTCGGACAAGCGGACCTTCCCGGCGATCGACATTTCGCGCTCCGGCACCCGCAAGGAAGAGCTGATCACCGATCCGGTGGTCCTGAAGAAGATGTACGTGCTCCGCCGCATCCTGAATCCGATGGGGACGATGGACGGTATCGACTTCCTGCTCGACAAGCTGCGTTCGACCAAGAGCAATTCCGAGTTCTTCGACTCGATGAACACCTGATTGCGGTGCAATATGATCAAAGGGCGCCTCTGGGCGCCCTTTTTTTGTGCGGCTTTGCTGCAGCGAAGGTGCAGCATGGCGGCGTGTTTGTTGCCTCGACCGGATTTTGTAATAAGGCCTTGATACTACTTGGTAATATCTATTATCCGGCTCGTTTATCATTCCGCAGTGAGTAATTCTCGCAGCAATTGCCACTGGATATTGCATTGCAACATAGGTTTTGCTGCAGGATTTGGCGCAGCAAAACCCGCCGTTCGTCGGCAGAAACAGATGTTTGCCTTTTCCCTTTCAGCCGGACAAATAGGCCATGCATCCGCGAGACCAGACCATCTTTGCGCTGTCGTCCGGCCGTCCGCCGAGTGCGCTCGCGGTGGTGCGCGTCTCCGGGCCAAGCGCCAGCCTGGTGCTGACGGCGCTGGCGGGCAAGCTGCCGGCGCCGAGACAGGCCAGCCGTCGGCTCCTGCATGACGGCGTGGGCCAGCCGATCGACGATTCGGTGGTGTTGTGGTTTCCAGGCCCCGCCAGCGCGACCGGCGAGGACGTCGCCGAATTTCACGTCCATGGCGGCCGCGCGGTGCTGGCGGCACTCTTCGCCGCTATTTCCGTAATTCCGAATATGCGCGCCGCCGAGCCCGGCGAATTCACCCAGCGCGCCTTCGAGAACGGCAAGCTCGACCTGACCGAAGCGGAGGGCCTCGACGATCTCATTCACGCCGACACCGACCGCCAGCGCCGCCAGGCGTTACGGCAGCTGCAGGGTCTCCTCGGCAATCGCGCGCGCGACTGGCGGGAGCGCATCATCGACGCCTCGGCCTTGATCGAGGCCGGCATCGATTTCTCCGACGAGGGCGATGTGCCCGCCGAGTTGATGGCGCCTGCGGTCAAGGCGATCAGTGCGCTGCACGACGAAATCACAGAAGTCCTTGCGGCACAGGGACAAGCTGAACGTTTGCGAGACGGCCTGGTGGTTGCGATCGCGGGCGAGCCGAATGTCGGCAAGTCGACGCTGATCAACCAGCTCGCGCGCCGCGACGTCGCGATCGTCTCGCCGCATGCCGGTACGACGCGCGATGTGATCGAGGTGCAGCTCGATCTCGACGGCTATCCCGTCACGGTGATCGACACGGCCGGGATTCGCGAGACCGACGATCCAGTCGAGCAGGAGGGTGTGCGCCGGGCGCGGGCGCGAGCCGAAGACGCCGACCTCGTGTTGTGGCTGGTGGAGGGTGGGCGCGCTGTTGATCCGGCCGCGATGCCGCTGCTGGGGAAGTCCGGCAACGCAGGCAGTCGCTCCGGCGGCTCGGTCTGGATCGTACGCAACAAGATCGATCTTGGCGGGGTCGAGGACGTCGGCCCGCGCGGTGAGTTCGGAATCGCAGCGAGCCGGGGGGACGGCATCCCCGAGCTGGTCGATGCCTTGGTGAAATTCGCCGCCGACTTCTTCGGAACGACCGAGGGCGCCTTGGTGACCCGGGCGCGCCAGCGGGATCTGCTGCGCCGGGCATCAGGCAGCTTGCACCGGAGTCTGGAGCTCGTAGAACACGGCGAGGAGCTCGCCGCCGAAGAGCTGCGCGCTGCGGCCTATGCCTTGGGCCGGCTGTTGGGTCGGGTGGATGTCGAAGACGTCTTGGGTGCCATTTTCCAGAAATTCTGTGTTGGGAAGTAGCGCTAGTTCTTCATTGTAGAACTAGCCTTTGTTCCACCTCTTCCGTTTCACGTGAAACGCGGCAGCCGCTGTTCAAGCTGTTTCACGTGAAACATTGGCCCTTGAGGTTCACTCGGTCGCCCTCGGGAGTGACTGCGCTGCGAGCGATGGCGCCTTAAGGAGCGGCGGAAGGGGCACCCCGCAATGCCGGTTGTAGGCTCTGCCGTGGCCTTTCCGATCACCGTCCGTCCTCAGGCGTTGCGACCTACGGACCACGCTTTCCCTTCGTAATCTCCATTTCCCCTGACTAAAAATGATAATCTTTCCAAGGGCCATTCTACTGTGCATGGGGTTGTTTTCGCGGAAAACACTTGGGCTCCGCTTTCCCCGTTTCACGTGAAACAACTGCCTTGACCAGTTTCCACTTCCGGCTTGCCCGCCTCTGAGTTAGAAGTCCGCCCATGCGAACAGAGCGAGAGAGCTTCGACGTCATCGTGATTGGCGGCGGCCACGCCGGCTGTGAGGCCGCTTCTGCCTCTGCCCGGATGGGCGCGGCGACCGCCCTGGTGACGCACCGTTTCTCCACGGTCGGCGCAATGTCCTGCAATCCCGCGATTGGCGGTCTCGGCAAGGGCCATCTGGTTCGCGAGGTCGACGCGCTCGATGGTCTGATGGGCCGGGTCGGAGACGCCGGCGGCATCCAATTTCGCGTCCTCAATCGACGTAAGGGCCCGGCGGTGCGTGGTCCGCGCGCCCAGGCCGACCGGAAGCTCTATGCCGCCGCGATGCAGGCGGCGATCCGGGAGACCGAGGGTCTTTCCGTCATCGAAGGCGAGGCGGACGAGCTGATCGTGGTCGAGGGACGGGTGATCGGCCTGCGCCTGGCAGATGGCCGCGAACTTCGGGCAGGGGCTGTCGTCGTCACCACCGGCACCTTCCTCCGCGGTCTGATCCATCTCGGAGAGAAGAACTGGCCGGCCGGCAGGGTTGGCGAGGCGCCGGCAATGGGCCTTTCGACGTCCTTCGAGCGCGCCGGGTTCACCCTTGGACGGCTCAAGACAGGGACACCGCCGCGTCTGGATGGCACCACGATCGACTGGCCGGCGGTCGAGATGCAGCCGGGGGACGAGCCTCCGGAGCCGTTTTCCGTGATGACCGAGCGGATCACGACGCCGCAGATCCAGTGCGGGATCACCCGGACCACGCCTGCGACCCACGACGTGATCAGGGCCAATGTCCATCGTTCTCCGATGTACTCCGGCCAGATCAAGAGCTCCGGACCGCGCTATTGCCCCTCGATCGAGGACAAGATCGTTCGCTTCGGCGATCGCGATGGTCACCAGATCTTCCTGGAGCCGGAGGGGCTCGACGACAGCACGGTCTATCCCAACGGCATCTCCACTTCGCTGCCGGAGGAGGTCCAGCTCGCCATCCTCGCAACCATTCCCGGCCTGGAGCGGGTCAAGATGGTCCGGCCGGGCTATGCCATCGAATACGACCACGTCGATCCCCGGGAGCTCGATCCGACCCTCCAGACCAAGCGTCTGCGCGGCCTGTTCCTGGCCGGGCAGATCAACGGCACCACGGGGTACGAGGAAGCCGCTGGCCAGGGCATCGTGGCCGGGCTGAACGCGGCATTGGCCGCGAGCGGCGCCGCGCTGACGGTGTTCGACCGCGCCGATGGCTATCTCGGCGTCATGATCGACGACCTCGTCACCCGCGGCATCAGCGAACCCTATCGGATGTTCACCTCCAGGGCCGAGTACCGGCTGACCCTGCGCGCAGACAATGCCGATCAGCGCTTGACCGAGAAGGGCATCGCCCTGGGATGCGTCGGGAGCGCCCGGACCGTGCATCATCGCGCCAAGATGGACGCCCTGAATGCGGCTCGAGCGCTGTCGAAGTCGCTGACGATCACCCCGAACGAAGCGATCAAGCATGGACTGTCCCTGAACCGGGACGGCCAGCGGCGGTCGGCCTTCGAGCTGATGGCCTATCCCGACATCGGCTGGAGCCAGGTCCGTGCGATCTGGCCGGAGCTCGCTGCCATTGATCCCGTCATTGCCACCCATCTTGAGATCGACGCGAAGTACGACGTCTATCTGGAGCGCCAGAGCGCCGACGTCGAAGCCTTCAGGCGGGATGAGGGGATGGTGCTGTCGGACGTCGACTACCAGCAGGTCCCCGGTCTCTCCAATGAGGTCCGGGCCAAGCTGGAGAAGGCACGTCCGTTCACGGTTGGCCAAGCCGGCCGAATCGACGGGATGACGCCGGCCGCGCTCGGCATCCTTGCGGCCTATCTCCGCCGCGAAGCGCGGAAGACGTCCAAAGCGATCGCATAGGTTTCACGTGAAACAGCGCGGGCCGGGCAGCGGCAGATCGTCATCAGGAAAACCCTCGGCGGGAGAGGGCGCCGGTGGTCGCTTCGAACCGGCGCCGACCAGACCGAAGATCGACAAGGCCAGCGCCAACGATCGATCGCTGGACGCCGTCATCGCAGCCGACAAGATTGCGGCGCTCAAGCTTGCGCCCGTTTCACATGAAACGGAGGCCCGGCTCGATCGCTACATCGCACTGCTCCGGGAGTGGCAGGCCAAGACCAACCTGGTCGCGCCCTCGACATTGCCGCATCTCTGGACCCGGCACATCGCCGACTCCCTTCAGCTCGTCGCTCTCGCCCCATCGGCCAAACGCTGGGCCGATCTCGGCAGTGGCGGCGGCTTCCCCGGCATAGTGCTGGCTTGCGCCATGGCGGGGACGGCCGGGGCCAGCGTCCATCTGGTCGAGCGAATCGCCAAGAAGGCGGCCTTCCTGCGCGAAGCCGTCCGCATAACTACATCCCCGGGAGTCGTACATCTCGCTGAGATCGGGGATAATGTGGATAGAATCACCGGCCCGGTCGATTGCGTCACCGCGCGTGCGCTGGCTCCGCTACACCAACTCATCGGCTTTGCGGAACCGCTGATGCGCCAGGGCGCAAAAGCGTTGTTTCTCAAGGGTCAAGATGTAGAGTCTGAATTGACCGAAGCCACTAAATATTGGAATATTCAGCCGCAGCTCCACCAAAGCCGGACAGGCGACGGTTGGATCGTCGAGCTGGCTTCCGTCGAACGGCGCGGGTGAGGCGTCAGGGGCCGAGTGGGGAATTTGCGATGAGCGTGATTGACGAACCGCAGCAAGAACAGACCGCCGCCGTCCCGCAGGGCCATCCGCGCATCCTGGCGCTGGCGAATCAGAAGGGCGGCGTGGGAAAAACAACCACGGCGATCAATCTCGGCACGGCGCTCGCTGCGATCGGCGAGCGTGTCTTGATCGTCGATCTCGACCCGCAGGGCAACGCCTCGACCGGCCTCGGCATCGATCGTCGCAATCGCTCCTGCTCGACCTATGACGTTCTTGTCGGCGAGGCGAGCCTGCGGGAAGCGGTGGTGTCGACTGCGGTGCCGCGGCTGCATATCGCGCCCTCGACCATGGATCTCTCCGGCCTCGAGCTCGAGCTCGGCACCACGCCCGGTCGTGCGTACAAGCTGCGCGACGCGATCAGCGCGCTCAACAACAACGTCTCGCCCGACGCCGATTACACCTACGTGCTGATCGACTGTCCGCCCTCGCTCAATCTGATCACCGTGAACGCGATGGCGGCTTCCGACGCGATCCTGGTGCCGCTGCAGTGCGAGTTCTTCGCGCTCGAAGGTCTGTCGCAATTGCTGCAGACGGTGGAGCAGGTGCGTTCGACGCTCAATCCGAACCTGTCGATCCACGGCATCGTGCTGACCATGTTCGACTCGCGCAACAATCTCTCGAACCAGGTCGTTGCCGACGTCCGGCAGTTCATGGGCGAGAAGGTCTACAAGACCATGATCCCGCGCAACGTGCGCATCTCGGAGGCGCCGTCCTACGGCAAACCGGTGCTGGTCTACGATCTCAAATGCGTCGGCAGCGAAGCTTATCTGCGGCTCGCCACCGAAGTGATCCAGCGCGAGCGCGAACTGCGGACGACGCATTGATCCACCGCCGGCCCGTAGGGTGGGTTAGCCGAAGGCGTAACCCACCACGTCTGGTGCCTCGAACGAAGTGATGGTGGGTTACGCTTCGCTAACCCACCCTACGATTCTACAATTCGATATTCAGTTCTGGAGTGCTGCAGCGTGAATCCAAGGGAGCTGGCGATGGCCGACGAAGCGCGTTCGCGATTGGGCCGGGGTCTTGCGAGTCTGATCGGTGACGTCGGCGGCGAGGCTCAGCACGTCGATCGTCCGCGCGCGCAGCGCAAGGTGCCGATCGAATTCATCAAGCCCAATCCGCGCAACCCGCGCCGCACCTTTTCGGAAAGCGAGCTCAGGGAGCTCAGCGATTCCATCAGGCAGCATGGCGTGATCCAGCCGATCGTGGTGCGCCCGGTGAAGGGTGCACAGGACCGCTTCGAGATCATCGCCGGCGAACGGCGCTGGCGCGCCTCGCAAATGGCCGGCCTGCACGAAGTGCCGATCGTCCCCGTCGACATCAGCGACAGCGATGCGCTGGAGTTCGCGATCGTCGAGAATGTGCAGCGCGAAGACCTCAACCCGATGGAAGAGGCGCTCGGCTATCACGCGCTCGCCAACGAGTTCAAACGCAGCCAGGACGATATCGCCAAAGTCGTTGGCAAGAGCCGCAGCCACATCGCCAACATGATGCGGCTGACGAAGCTTCCCGCCGAAGTGCAAGCGTTGATCACGAGCGGCGAGCTGACCGCGGGTCACGCCCGCGCGCTGATCGGCGTGCCTGATCCGCTCGCGGCCGCCAAGCGCATCGTCGAAGAAGGCCTCAACGTCCGCCAGACCGAGGCGCTGGCGCATGAAGAGGGCGTGCCGGAGCGCAAGCCGCAGAAGGCGCGCACGGGGGCGAAGGAAAAGGACCCCGACACGGTCGACCTGGAGAAGCGCGTCAGCGATGCGCTCGGGCTCAAGGTCACGGTGAGCCACCGCGATCCCGGCGGCTCCGTCCAAATCAACTACCGCAACCTCGATCAGCTCGACGAGGTGATGCGGCGGCTGGCGAAGGGCGCGCTGTAGCCGCTAGTTCCGCTCTCTCACCCTCATGCTGAGGGGCCGCGGAGCGGCGTCTCGAAGGGCGAGGGCCCGGCCTGCATCCTTCGAGACGCGCGCAAGAGCGCGCTCCTCAGGATGAGGGGCACGCACCGTCCTCGTCATCGCGAGCGCAGCAATCCAGAATCTTTCCGCGGAGAGATTCTGGATTGCTTCGTTGCAAGGGCTCCTCGCAATGACGGGGGGCAGAGCGGCGTGCTCAGCTCCGCCGCTTCGCGTTCGCGGCGATCGCCATCAGCGTGCGCTGGGCGATGGCGGCGGCGAGGGTGGATTGCTTGCGCGTGTCGAGCGCGGCGGTTGCGAGCTGCTCGATGATGGCGGCGAGCCGCGCTACGCTGAAATTGCGCAGTGCGGTTTCGACCGCGGGCTTCCGCGAAAAGTGCAGGCGCGGATAGCCGCTGTCGAGTACTGCGGAAGCGGGCGTGCCGTCGGCGATCGCGAGCGCCGATTTGTGCAGCCACGCCGCCTGACGCTGCGCCGCAGAGATGATCACGCCGGGGTATGTGCCCGCTATCATGGCTTTGGCAAACTCGTTCTCGACGATCTCGGGCCGGCCGGCGAAGGCGCCATCGACGATTGGATCGAGTTTCAGCTCCGACGCATCGGCGACGACAGCCATCACGTCATCCAGCGTGATCTCGCCCTTGCCATGGGCATAGAGCGTGAGCTTGCGCAGCTCGTTGCGGGAGGCCTGGCGGTCGCCGCCGAGGAACGACATCAGCGCCGCGCGGGCATCCTGCGCGATGCGCAAATTGGCGATGCGGAGCTCGTCTTCCATCAGCTTGGCCAGGTCGCGCTCGGTATCGGGATAGCAGGCGATCGCGACGGCCGTCTTGGCGCGTTCGCAGGCCTTGCGCAGCGGCGATTCCGGGCGCAGCTCGCCGGCCTCGATCACGATGCGGCAATCCTTCACGCCCATCTCAGCCAGCGTGTCGATAGCGCTGGCAAAGCTGCGCGAGCCGGCGCGCACGCGGATGGCGCGGCGGCCGCCGAACAGCGGCACCGTCATGGCCTCGTCGACGAGGCGCGACGGCTCGGCGGAGAGCTCGTCGCCATCGACCTTGACCAGCGAGAACGGATCGTTGGGATCGTCAACAGCCGAGGCAATCAGCGCATCCGCGCGTTCGCGGACCAGGCCGGCGTCAGGTCCATAGAGCAGGATGATCGAACGGCCCACATCGGGGCGGGCGAGAAAGGCGTCGATCTCTTTTCCGCGCAGCGCGACCATGTTGCCTGGGATTCGTCATTCCGGGCGAACCGGGGGGACGGGATGAATTAAGTGCCCGCGGTGAAGAACGAGGCGAGGCGAGTCGTGATGTTCTCGGCGATCTCGTTGGCAGCACGATCCTCGGCATCACGTATTGCGCGGTTGCGGCTGAAACGCTGATAGGAGCCGGGCATGTCGTAGGACACGCGGGAGAACGTGGTGCCGGT
This sequence comes from Bradyrhizobium sp. MI1.11, assembly GCF_055811255.1. NCBI lineage: Bacteria > Pseudomonadati > Pseudomonadota > Alphaproteobacteria > Hyphomicrobiales > Nitrobacteraceae > Bradyrhizobium > Bradyrhizobium sp. MI1.11. The sequence goes on along the minus strand of NZ_JBVVPM010000041.1, from coordinate 14,657 downwards.
CATCACCGACTTGCCGCTGACGACCTCGATCAGATTGTATTGGGCGTCGAGGCCGTAGTTTTCGCTGCTCGGCAGGCCGGTATTGGGATCGACGATCAGCGACGACTTGCTGCTTGAGAAGCGGATCTCCAGGCGGTGGGTCGGCGGCATGCCGGTGGCGGTGCCATAGAGCCTGAAGGCCAGCGCGTTGCGGACCTCGACGCCGACGCGGGCCTCGCGCGAGGCATTGGCTTTGGAGATCGGGGGCAGATCGACCCCCATCAGCTTCTCGCGCAGGCCGGGCGTACCGTCGGTGTGCTCGGCATATATCGGGTGGAAGCAGCCGGCCGTCATGGCCGCCAGTGCGGCGACCGCCAGCAAGCGGGCTGCGATGCGGATCCTAGCCGACAACATTCACGATCCTCTTGGGGACGATAATCACCTTGCGGACGGGCTTGCCATCCAGGGCCAGTTTTACCGCATCGAGGGCCAAAACGGCAGCCTCGATTTCCGGATTCTCGGCCGCTGTTGCAACTGTGACCTCGCCCCGCTTCTTGCCGTTGACCTGAACCACCAGGGTCACACTGTCTTCAACCAGCAAATCACGTTCGATTTGGGGCCAATTGGCCTCGGAAACCAGCCCGCTGTGGCCGAGAGCCTGCCAACATTCCTCGGCCAGATGCGGCATCATCGGGGAGAACAGCTGGACCAGGATCTGGCTCGCCTCCCGGATCGCCCAAGCCAAATCTGGAGCCGGCTGGCCGGGACGCTGCAAGACCTCCGCGAACGCATTGGTGAATTCGCGAATATGGGCGAGGCAGACGTTGAAGTGCAGCCGTTCGATCCCGGTGGTGACCTTGTCCAGCGCACCATGGGCGGCCTTGCGCAAGGCGGTGGCGTCCGGGCCGAAGCCGGCGGGCCGGGCGGCCGGCGCGGCCTTGCCGGGTTCGATCGAGTCGTTCACCAGCCGCCACAGCCGCTGCACGAAGCGCGAGGCGCCCTGGACGCGCTCATCGCTCCAGATCACGTCGCGCTCGGGCGGGGAGTCCGACAGCATGAACCAGCGGGCGACGTCGGCGCCATAGGTCTCGATGATGTCGTCGGGATCGACCGTGTTCTTCTTAGACTTCGACATCTTTTCGATCGGACCGATCTGGATGTCTTCGCCTGACGTCAGCAGCGTGGCGCGGCGGCCGTTGGCGCCGGTCTCGACCTTCACCTCGACCGGCTGGACGTAGGTGCCGTCGGCCTTCTGGTAGGTCTCGTGCACCACCATGCCCTGCGTGAACATGCCGGCGAACGGCTCGTCCAGTGCGATGTGCCCGGTCGCTTTCATCGCGCGCGTGAAGAAGCGGCTGTAGAGCAGATGCAGGATCGCGTGCTCGACGCCGCCGATATACTGGTCGACCGGCAGCATCCGGTTGGCGACCTCTGGCGTCGTCGGCGCGTTCTCGTTCCAGGGATCGGTGAAGCGCGCAAAGTACCAGGACGAATCTACGAAGGTGTCCATGGTGTCGGTTTCACGCTGCGCCTTGCCTCCGCATTTGGGGCAGCTGACGTGCTTCCAGGTCGGATGATGATCGAGCGCGTTGCCTGGCTTGTCGAAGCTCACATCCTCCGGCAGCACCACGGGGAGGTCGGCATCCGGCACCGGCACCACGTCGCACTTCGGACAGTGGATGACGGGGATCGGACAGCCCCAATAGCGCTGGCGCGAAATGCCCCAGTCGCGCAGGCGGAAATTGACCTGACGCTCGCCGACCGGAGCGTTGCCGCGCAGCTCGCTCTCGAGACGCTTCGCCACCTCGTCCTTGGCCTGATCGATGGTCATGCCGTCGAGGAAGCGCGAATTGATCATGCGGCCGTCACCGTCATAGGCGGTATCGGTGATGACGAACGATTTCGGATCCTGGCCCTCGGGGCACACCACCGGCGTATTGCCGAGAGCGTACTTGTTGACGAAGTCGAGGTCGCGCTGATCGTGGGCAGGGCAGCCGAAGATGGCGCCGGTGCCGTATTCCATCAGCACGAAGTTCGCGACATAGACCGGCAGCTTCCAGCTCGGATCGAACGGATGGACCGCGCGGATGCCGGTATCGAATCCCTGTTTCTCGGCGGTGTCGATGATCTCCTGCGCCGTGCCCATCCGCTTGATCTCGCCGATGAACTCGGCGAGCTCCTGATTTTTCGCCGCGGCCGCCTGCGCCAGCGGATGATCGGCCGAGATCGCCATGAATTTCGCGCCGAACAGCGTGTCGGGGCGCGTCGTGAAAATCTTCAGCTCGCTCTCGCCGGCCGGCGTCGTCGCCGCGTCGAGCGCGAAGCGGATCAGCAGCCCCTCGGACCGGCCGATCCAGTTGCGCTGCATCAGCCGCACCTTGTCGGGCCAGCGGTCCAGCGTATCCAGTGCCGACAGCAGCTCCTGCGAGTACTTCGTGATCTTGAAGACCCACTGGTTCATTTCCCGTTGTTCGACAACGGCGCCCGAACGCCAGCCTTTGCCGTCGATCACCTGCTCGTTGGCGAGCACGGTCATGTCGACGGGGTCCCAGTTCACCTTGCGCTTTTCGCGCTCGGCGAGGCCTTCGCGCAGGAAGTCCAGAAACAACTTCTGCTGGTGCTTGTAGTAGCTGGGATCGCAGGTCGCGATCTCGCGGCTCCAGTCCAGCGACAGCCCGATCGAGCGGAGCTGCTTCTTCATCGCGGCGATGTTGTCGTAGGTCCAGGCCTTCGGCGCGACCTTGCGCTCGATCGCGGCGTTCTCGGCCGGCAGGCCGAAAGCGTCCCAGCCCATCGGGTGCAGCACGTTGAAACCCTTGGCGCGCATGAAGCGGGCCAGCACGTCGCCGAGCGTGTAATTGCGGACATGGCCGATATGGATGCGCCCCGACGGGTAGGGGAACATCTCAAGCACATAATATTTCGGCCGCGGATCGTCGTTTCTGGAGACGAAGATCGCCTGTTGGTCCCAGGCGGCTTGCCAGCGCGGTTCGGCGTCGCGGGCGTTGTAGCGTTCGGAGGTCATGGAATCGTTGGGTTTTCGTGGATCTGGGCCAGCTAAAGACGGCGGACTAGGCCATAGAAGTCCTCAAGGGGTCAATGGGTTGCCGCAATTTGGGAACCTTCGCGACCGTCCCGGGCAAATAGTGCGGCCGCCATTGGGGTGTGATTAAGAGGTCGATGCCAGGTTGGTGGTGGCCAGGACCCGAAGACTTGCGATGGACACCAGCTTCGACGATCTCGACCGATCACCGATCTCATCGAGCGCTGCGATCGCGCGCTCTATCTCGCCAAGAACAACGGCCGCAATCGCGTGGTCACCGAGAGCGAGCTCGATGCCACCGGGGCTGCGGGTTAGCCCTCAACCCGCCATCATCATTTCCGCCGCGCCGTTGTCGATCACCATGATGCCGTGTTCGACGACGTTGTTGCGACCGCGGTGCTTGGCGGCGTAGAGCGCGGCGTCGGCGGCTTCGATCAAGTCGCCCGGCCGCAAGCTCTCGTTGGGCTTCGTCGCGGCAACGCCGATCGAGACGGTGACGATCATGTGGTCGGAGGTGATGTGCGGCAGGCACAGCTTCAGCACGGCCGCGCGCGCCTGTTCGCCGATTTCGACGGCGCGCGCGATGTCGGTGTTCGGCAGCAACAGGCAGAATTCCTCACCGCCGTAGCGGGCCGCGAAGCCCATCGTGTCGGCGGCGATGCCGGACAGCGACTCGCCGAGCCTGGTCAGGCAGGAATCGCCTTCGAGATGGCCGTAGGTGTCGTTGAACAGCTTGAAATGGTCGACGTCGATCATCAACAGCGCGAGGTCGCTGCCATATTGCTGCGCGCGCATCCATTCGAAGTCGAGGCGGCTCTGGAAGCCGCGGCGGTTGGCGAGCCCCGACAACATGTCGATCGAGGCCATCACCGTGAGCCGGTCGTTGCTCGCCATCAGCTCGCGTTCGCGCTGGCTGAGCTGCGCGGCCATCGCGTTGAACGCACGGGCCAGCGGCACGAACTCGGATGGCAGGCGATTGCGCGCGGCGCGCGCCGACAGATCGCCCTCGCCCAGACGCTTGGCCATGTCGGCGAGCATCCTGATCGGCTTGATCACCAGTTTCTCGGCTGCGATCAGCGCGCCGAGCAGCACGAACACGACGACGAAAGCGAGCTGGAGATAGGCGGTGCGGATGTCGCGGCTCACGGCCGCGGACACCTTGTCCTCGTCGATGCTGGCGATCAGGCGGGCATTGGTTCCGGCGATGCGGATATAGCTGACCGCGCGGCGGGAGCCGTCCGCGGCGAGGAAGGAGAGTGAACCTTCGTCCTGGTCAGACCTCAGCGCCTTGTCGGCGATCGCGGACATCAGCGGCATGTTGTCGAGCGGACGTCCGATCGCACTATGCTGGTCGGCCGGTGCCGCCAGCACGGTGCCCGCGCTGTCGACCAGCACGGCCGTGATGCCGGCGCGGCCACCCAGATTGCTCATGACCTTCGACATCCAGTCGAGGTTGACGGTGGCGAGCACGACGGCATCCGCTACGCCGCTGAAGGCGGACACCGGGTAGACCGCCATGACGGTCGGTGTCGGCACCGGGCGCGACAGGATGAAGTCGCTCAGCACGAAGCGGCCGGTTTCCTGCGCCTGCTGGAAGTACGGCCGGTCACCGAGGTCGAGGCCGACATACATGTTGTTGGTGGCGCACTGGATGCGCCCGTCCTGGCCGGCGATCAGAAGCGTGCGGATCCAGGGAAGATTCGACGGCAGGCTCGCGCGCAGCACGTCACAGCTCTTGCTGATGCCGCCGACGGAGGCGCGGATGAAAGCTTCCGATTTCAGGATGGTCTCGACCGACGATATCACCTCGCGCTGCGCGTCGGCGCTGTGTCTTGCAACGGTGGTGAATTCGGCCGTGGCCTGCGCGATCTGCCGCGTGCGCGTGTCTTCGAGCGAACGGATGCGCTCGAACATCAAAGGCGTCACCAGAATTACCGCGAGCAACGCAAGCCGCGCCCGGATTCCGAGAACCTGCTTGAGTTTCGCTCGTTTGCGGTTGAAACTGACGTTTGCCATCTTCGCTGCCCACCCCGCGGCTAAGGTAAAGCAAAGGGTTCAAAAAATTCTTTCTTGAACTCGGTAAAATTAGAACTAGCTCCGCAACAACAGCTCCGATGCGACATCATGACTGAAGCCAACGCCGCGCCGCTAACCGGCCATTCACCAAACGCGCTCGCCGCGGTCGAAGCCGAAATCGCGCGCGCCTGCAGGGATGCGCGGCGCGAACGTGCCTCCGTGACGCTGATTGCGGTGTCGAAAACTTTCGCCGCGGATGCAATTACCCCGGTCATCGACGCCGGACAGCGCGTATTCGGTGAAAATCGCGTGCAGGAGGCCAAAAGCAAATGGCCCGCGTTAACTTCTGTTTACCCCGATATCGCGCTGCATCTGATCGGCCCGCTGCAATCCAACAAGGCGAAAGAGGCGGTCGCGCTGTTCGATGCCATCCATTCGGTCGACCGCCCGAGCATTTGCCAGGCGTTAGCCAAGGAAATCGAATCCCAGGACAAGCACCCGGAATTGTTCGTCCAGATCAATATCGGTGAGGAGCCGCAGAAGGCCGGCATCGCCCCCGGCGAGGCCGATGCTTTCATCGCGAGCTGCCGCGACACCTACGGGCTGACAATCTCGGGGTTGATGTGCATCCCGCCGGTGGACGAGCCGCCGGCGGCGCATTTCGCGCTGACCGCCAAGATCGCCGCGCGCAATGGATTGAAGAAGCTCTCGATGGGCATGAGCGCGGATTATGCGACCGCGATCATGCTCGGCGCCACGCATGTGCGCGTGGGCAGTGCGATCTTCGGGCACCGGTGATCATAAGCGAATTTGTTTTTGGTCGTCCTGGCGAAAGCCAGGACCCATTACCGCGATAGTCTGTTTGACGAAGACCGCGGCAACGACCGTTCTGCCCTTTGCGTAGATCACGCGGTATGGGTCCTGGCTTTCGCCGGGACGACAGTGGGGAAGAGCCTATTCAAACCCCACCGCCACCTTTCCCAGCGCGCCAAAGTCCGCGACAAACTGATCGCCGGCCTGGATCGGCAGCGGCGGATGGCACGTGCCCGTGGTCACCACCTCTCCTGCCCGCAAGGTGATGCCGAGGCCACGCAGCTCGTTGGCCAGCCAGACCAGGGCAATGCGGGGATCGCCGAGCACGTTCTTGCCGTGGCCGAGATAGCGCTGGCCACGCAGCGTGATCTGCGGCCGCTCCTCGACGAGATCCATGGCACGCCAGTTCGCATGCGTCGCCGCGCCCAGCACGAACAGATGCGCACAGGCATTGTCGGCGATCAGCTGCGCCTCGCCGGCGCTGGCGAAATCGGCAAAGCGCGAATCGGGAATCTCGATCGCGGGATGCAAGCTGTCCACGGCGGCGAGCACCTCGTCGACAGTATACGGCGCCGCGCGCGGCGGCAGATCGCGCGCCATGCGGAAAGCGAACTCAGGTTCGCCGACGCGCATCGCGTTGCCCTTCATCGAGACTGTGCCGCCATCGGCGATCACGGTGTCGCTCATGATCCGACCGGCCAGCGGTCCCGCGACGTTGATGTGCTTCTGTCCGGACTCGCTTGTCGCCGCGATCTTCCAGCCGAACAAAGTCCCGCTGAGTGCGGCCTGTATGGCGTAACCCTCGGTGCGGTTCTGAGGCCGCAACGGTGGCTCCAGCGCGTCAAGCTTGGTGCCGTCGCGCCAATGTTTGACCAGGACCTGCGAAGCGGCGGCGATCTGATCCCTGTCGAGCATGTGTCCTCACCCGATGATGATTTTTGTTTTTGGTCCCAGCCGCCGCAGCAATTGTCGCATCGCCGCTTCGGTCATCGAGACGCAGCCTGCGGTCGGGCCGAAATTGTCGCGGGCCAGATGCAAAAACACCGCGCTGCCCCGGCCGGCGATCCGAGGCCTCGTATTGTGGTCGATTTCGATGATGAAGTCATAGAGATGGTCGGCCCGCTTGAGCCGGTCGCCGCCCTGCCCCTCGCCGAGGCGGATCCCCTGATTGTAGTGACGGTCCTTGGGATCCTCGCACCAGGCGTCCTTGCCGGTGATGATCCGGGCCGGCAGGAAGGTCTGCGGGCGGCTGTGCCGGTCGCCCCGCCACCACAATCGTCTGGGACGGAAGCTGCCCCTCGGGGTGCCGCCATCGCCCTCGCGCTTGTTCGCCAGAATGCCGCCGCGTCCGAGCGCCACCGGAATCGTCAGCGCTCCGGCGGTCAGCCAGCCCCGGCGCGGATTCCCGGCGGCAGGCTTAACGCGGATCGCCGACAGCGGCCCGGCGCGTCGGTTCATGGTGTAACTAGCTGAAGCAGCTTTATTTTTCATGTGAACGTGCGATGTCGAATTCATTACAGGACATTCATCAAAACGGCCTGCTATTCTGGGTTAGAGTGGTTCTGGCTTGTGAATCGGTAACAGCCCACTACTTCAACACGAACAATAATAATAACGGCGACCCCTAAACTTCCCTCTCGGTTGGGTGCAGCATGGATGCGCGCCGCGCCGGACCCCAAAAGGATGACCCCCTATGGCCAATGCCCGCAAGATCCTGATCGTGGATGACGATACCGATCTGCGCGATACGTTGGTGGAGCAATTGTCGCTGCACGAAGAATTTGAAGCCTCCGCGGTCGATACCGGCGCCAAGGGCGCGAGCGCCGCGAAGGCCAATGCCCCCGATCTCGTCCTGATGGATGTTGGCCTGCCTGACACCGATGGCCGCGAAGTGGTGCGTTCATTACGCAAGGGCGGGTTCAAGGCTCCGATCATCATGCTCACCGGGCATGACACCGATTCCGACACGATTTTGGGGCTGGAATCCGGCGCCAACGACTATGTCGCAAAACCCTTCCGCTTCGCCGTGCTGCTGGCGCGCATCCGCGCCCAGCTCCGGCAGCACGAAGCCAGCGAGGACGCGGTGTTCTCGGTCGGCCCCTACTCTTTCCGGCCCGGCTCCAAGATGCTGACCGCCGCCAACGCGCGCAAGGTCCGGCTGACGGAGAAGGAAACCGCGATCCTCCGCTTCCTCTACCGGGCCGGTCAGATGCCGGTCTCCCGCGAGACCCTGCTCCAGGAGGTCTGGGGCTACAATTCCGGCGTCACCACCCACACGCTGGAAACCCACATCTACCGCCTTCGCCAGAAGATCGAGAAGGACGCCGCGAACCCGGAGATCCTGGTCACGGAAGCCGGTGGCTACAAGCTGGTGCCGTGATACGCTTCTGGGGCGTGCGAATCGTTTTAGATTGCATGCCCTTGAGCCCCGGACCTGAATGTCAATCGACGACGATGTAGCGCTTCTCGAGCGTGTCCCGACACTGCGCCTGTTGGGAGACACTTCGTTGCGCATGCTGGCGATCGGCTCCGAGCAGCGTGACTTCGTCCGCGGCGACGTCTTGTTCAATCTCGGCGACGATGCCGATGCCGGCTTCGTGGTCCAGCGCGGCGCCTTCCGGGTCGACGACGGCGCCGGCGCGGAGATGATCGCAAGTCCCGGTGCGCTGATCGGCGAGCTCGCGCTGATCGTGCCGATGAAGCGGCCGTCGAGCGCGATCGCGATCGAGCACGCCTCCGTCATCCGCGTCGCGCGCAGCCTGTTTCAGCGTGTGCTCGAAAGCGACCCCGCCGCGGCCGTCCGCCTTCGCGATGAATTCGCGGTGCGCTCCAGCCAGATCGCCAGCGATATATTGATGGCGGGTGCGAAGCTGACCAGCTAGCAGTGCCGTAGCCCGGATGGAGCGAAGCGCAATCCGGGATTCGTGCCTCCGGAAAAGCTGCCCCGGATTTCGCTACGCTCCATCCGGGCTACAAGATCACACCTCGAGCGTCACCGTCACGGGCACATGGTCCGACGGACGCTCCCAGCTCCGCGCGTCGCGTAAAATCTTGAAATCGCCGACCGCGTCTTTCAGCGCGCGCGAGACCCAGATGTGGTCGAGCCTGCGGCCGCGGTCGCCGAGGGTCCAATCGGCGGAGCGGTAGCTCCACCAGGTGTAGACCTTTTCCGACATCGGAATGCGGTCGCGCGCGACGTCGACCCATTCGCCGGCGGCGAGCGCGGCTTGCAGCTTCTCGGTTTCGATGGGCGTGTGCGACACCACCTTCAGAAGCTGCTTGTGCGACCAGACGTCGTTCTCATGCGGAGCGACGTTGAGATCGCCGACCAGGATGTGGCGATCCTCGCCGCGCGGATGCAACGGCTCGCACGCTTTCATCTCGTCGAGGAAGCGGAGCTTGTGATCGAACTTCTCGTTCAGCGCGGGATCGGGAATGTCGCCGCCGGCCGGCACGTAGAAATTATGTACCACCAGGGGCTTCGCGATCCCGGCCTTCTCACCGAACGATACTGAGATATGGCGTGAATCAACCTTGTCGCAGAAGGTGCGGATGTCCTTCGACTCGAACGGAATCTTCGAGACGATGGCGACGCCGTGATAACCCTTCTGCCCGTTCAGCGCGACATGCTCGTAGCCGAGCCGCTTGAAGCGCTTCAGTGGAAAGGCGTCGTCGATGCACTTGGTCTCCTGGAGACACAGCACGTCCGGCCGCGAGCTCTTGAGAAATTTTGCGACCAGATCGATGCGCAGCCGCACCGAATTGATGTTCCAGGTTGTCAGGGAAAAACGCATGAGGGATGCGTCTTAGCATGGATTTGCGCGAGGAAAATGCTTGTCCACAGCAGCGGAATCGTAGGGTGGGTTAGCGCAGCGTAACCCACCATGCTTCCAAATTTGCGGACCGAGATGGTGGGTTACGCCTTCGGCTAACCCACCCTACGGCACCTAGCCCGGCGACGGGCCGTAATTGGTAAAATCGATCTTGAACATGCCGGGATCGAGCTTCTTGCTCGTGTCCAGATTATAAACGGCGATCGTGGTGTCGTAGCCCTGCGGATCTGTGACGGTCCACTGCTTCAACTGACCGTCCTTGGCGCCGAACATCAGCAAGAGGCGGCTGGTGCCGACCAGCGCCTGCTTCTCCTCGATGGTGACGCTGACGAAGACGTCGTCGGCCGAGACGTTGACGACGTTGGTGTCCTTCATCAGGTCGATGCGGTCGGACAGCAGGAAACGCAGCGGTGTCTGCGACAGCGGATAGACGTCCTGCGTCGCCAGCTTGCGGTCGCGCACCACCAGCGACGATCCGTCGGCGACGATGTCGATCGGGCTCGGCGCGTCATATTCGAAGCGCACCTTGCCCGGCTTCTGGATGTAGAAGTCGCCTTGCGTCTTGCTGCCGTCGGGACCGACCTGGACGAAATTCCCGACCAGCGTCGACAATGACGACAAATAGGCGCTGACCTTGGCGGCCTGGGCCTTCTGGTTCGCATCGAAGGTCTGGAAGATGCTGCTCGGCACGTTGCGGCGCGGATCCGGAATCACTGGATTCGGCGGCGTCTGGGTCGCGCCGGTGACAGCGGGTCCTCCACCGGCCGGACTGCCATCGCGGCCCTTCGGTGCGGGCTTCGGCACGGGAACGGTCTGCGCGAACGACGCCGCACTCACCATCGCGGCGGTGACGAGAATCACGCCTGCCATGCGCGCGCTTCGCGCGGCGACGATGGCAGCGAATCGAATGTCCGGATGTCTGATCAACGCGTCGTCCTGTGTGGCTGGGCGCCCTTTTAGCGTGATTTCGGCCAAAAGCAGATAACGTTTTTGCGTGAAATGGTGGTCCGAGGCGGCTCGCCTCACATATGGCTGTCTTCTTCCTCGACCAGAATCTCGCGTTTGCCGGCGTGGTTGGCGGGTCCGACGATGCCCTCCAGTTCCATGCGCTCCATCAGCGATGCGGCGCGGTTATAGCCGATCTGCAGGCGGCGCTGGATGTAGCTGGTCGAGGCCTTGCGGTCGCGTTTGACGATCGCAACGGCCTGCGAGAACAAATCGCCGCCGCCATCCGCGCCCATGGCGGAGGCGTCGAACACCGCGCCGTCCTCGTCCTCGCTGGGTTCTTCGGCCGTGACGGCTTCGAGATATTCCGGCTGTCCCTGCGTCTTGAGGTGGCGCACCACCTTCTCGACTTCGTCGTCCGACGCGAACGGTCCGTGCACGCGGCTGATGCGACCGCCGCCGGCCATGTAGAGCATGTCGCCCTGGCCGAGCAGCTGCTCGGCGCCCATCTCGCCGAGAATCGTGCGGCTGTCGATCTTGGACGTGACCTGGAAGGCGATGCGGGTCGGGAAGTTCGCCTTGATGGTGCCGGTGATGACATCGACCGATGGACGCTGCGTTGCGAGGATCACGTGCAGGCCGGCGGCGCGCGCCATCTGCGCCAGACGCTGCACCGCGCCTTCGATGTCCTTGCCGGCAACCATCATCAGGTCGGCCATTTCGTCGACGATGATGACGATGTAGGGCAGCGGGTCGAGCGAGAGCTTCTCTTCCTCGTAGATCGCCTTGCCGGTTTCCTTGTCGAAGCCGGTGTGCACCGTGCGCGTTGGCTCTTCGCCCTTGGCCTTCAATTCGAGCAAGCGCGTGTTGTAACCGTCGATGTTGCGCACACCGAGCTTGGCCATGTTCTTGTAGCGCTCTTCCATCTCGCGCACGGCCCATTTCAGCGCGACCACCGCTTTCTTCGGGTCGGTCACGACGGGCGTGAGCAGATGGGGAATGCCGTCATAGACGGAGAGTTCGAGCATCTTCGGATCGACCATGATGAGGCGGCACTGGTCCGGGCGCAGCCGGTAGACCAGGCTGAGGATCATGGTGTTGATGGCGACCGATTTGCCGGAGCCGGTGGTACCGGCGATCAGCATGTGCGGCGTGCGTGCGAGGTCGATGATGACGGGATCGCCGCCGATGGTCTTGCCGAGGCAGAGCGGCAGCTTCGCAACCGAATCGACGGTCTCCTTGGCGACCAGCAGCTCGCGCAGATAGACCTTTTCGCGATGGGCGTTCGGCAGCTCGATGCCGATGGCGTTGCGGCCGGGCACGACGGCGACGCGCGCCGACAGCGCGCTCATCGAACGCGCGATGTCGTCGGACAATCCGATCACGCGCGACGATTTGATGCCCGGCGCCGGCTCCAGCTCGTACAGCGTGACCACGGGACCCGGATGGGCCTTCACGATCTCGCCGCGAACGCCGAAATCCTGCAGCACGCCTTCGAGCGCGCGCGAATTGGCTTCCAGCTCGGCCTTGCTGAGCGGCTGACGATCGCCGGCCTTCGGCGCGGCCAGCACCGACACGGACGGAAGCTCGAACTTGTCGGAGGATTTCTTGGAAGCGGCCTTGGGCGCAGCCTTCTTGCGTGGCGCGCGCGCGGCCGGCTCCTCCTCCTCTTCCTCCTCCTCGTCGTCCTCGTGTTCGTCCTCGTCGTGCTCGTCTTCGGATTGGGGCGAGATCGACGGCGCGGTGCGGCCGCCACCGAGCTTCGGCTCCTGGCGGCTGAATGCAACGGCCTTGGTCTTCGGTCCGCTCGAGACCAGCGAGCGGTAGGCCGCACCAAGCAACCAGGTCAGTCGCGCCTTCGTGCTCATCAAGGCATGGAACAGCCAGCCCAGCGACACCGAACCGCGATCGCTGTCCTCGTCCTGTTCGAGCGGCTTGTCGTCGTCCTCGATGTCCGCGAGTTCGTCGTCATGCTCGCGTGCGCCGAGGCCGCAGGCGATCAGGAAGGTCGCCGCCATCGCCGCGAACAGGATCGTGCCGAGCACGATGCGATAGATCATGCCCGGCGGTCCGAAGATCACCGCGGGCGCGCGAACCAAGGCATCGCCGACCACGCCGCCGAGGCCTGTCGGCAGCGGCCAGGCGCCGCCATGTGGCCAGCAGCTGACGAAGCCCGCCGCGATCACCGTGCAGAGAATCCAGGAGCCGAGCCGCAGCGCCTCGCGGTCGAACGGGCGATGGGTCAGCATGCGCCACCCCCAGACCGCGATCGTCAGGACCAGCATGATCGCGCCGAGCCCGAGGATCTGCATCGCAAGGTCGGCGCCGATTGCGCCGGCATAGCCGAGAATGTTGCGGATCGGCCGCGACGTTGCGTGGCTGAGGCTGGGATCCTGCACCGACCAGGTCATCAGCGCCGCCGAGGCGACGCCCGACAATGCGATCAGGCCGAGACCGCTGAGCTCGCGCACGCGCCGCGCCAACCCCTCGCGGATCGAGGGCGGCAGATGGCCGACCAAGGGAATGACACGTTCGATTGTCGACATGCTCACGGGCCCCGCCTAACCCAGAGTCTCGACCAGGCGGTGCAGCGCCTGCGCCGTAGTCTCGCCATCCTGCACCAGCGCAAGGCGAATGTAGCCTGCGCCGGGATTGAAGCCGTCGGGCTGGAGCCGCGCCAGATAGCTGCCGGGCACCACGCGCACGCCTGCTTCCTTGAAGAGTTTCAGGCACACAGACACGTCATCGCCGATTTCGGACGTGTTGAGCCAGACGCAGAAGCCGGCATCGGGCCGGCGATAGCCGTAACGATTGCCGATGATCTGGTCGGCGAGATCGAACTTGATCCGGTAGAGCCTGCGGTTCTCCTCGACATGCGCTTCGTCGCCGTAAGCAGCGGTCGCAACATGCTGGAGCGGCACCGGCACCTGCGGCGCCGAGATATTGCGCAGCTCGAGGAACATGCCGATGAGTTTTTTGTCGCCGGCGGCGAAGCCGACGCGCAGGCCCGGCAGGTTGGAGCGCTTCGACAGCGACTGGAACGCAACCACGCGGGTGAAATCAGGGCCGGCGCATTCGAGCGCGCTGCCGGGCGCTTCGCGGGTGTAGATCTCCGAATAGCACTCGTCGCTGAGGATCACGAAGCCGTAGCGGTCGGCGAGCTGCTTCAGGCGCGTGAAATAATCGCGCGAGGCGACCGAGCCCTGCGGGTTGGCGGGCGAAGCCAGATAGAACGCCACCGTGCGCGCCAGCGTCGCCTCGTCGATGGCGTCGAGATCGGGCAGGAAGCCGTTCTCGGCGGTGGTCGGCAGGTAGACCGGCTCGCAAGCGGCGGCGCGGGCGCCGGCGCCATAGACCGGATAGAACGGGTTCGGCATCAAGATCGCCGGCTTGCCGGGGCGCGGGCCGACATAGCGCGCAGCCGCGATCGCGGCGAGGAACAGGCCTTCGCGGCTGCCATTGAGGACGAGAATCTCGCTCTCGGGATCGAGGGTGCGCGGCAGCTTGAACCGCGACGACAGCCAGGCGCCGGCAGCCTTGCGGAACGGGTCGGTGCCCTTGTTCGCGGGGTAACGGCCGAAATCGGCGATGTGCTTGGCCAGTACCGGGCCGACGAAGTCGGGCACGGGATGCTGCGGCTCGCCGACGGCAAGCGAAATCAACGGCTTGCCGGGCTGATGGGGTGCCAGCAGCTCGTTCAGCCGGACGAAGGGAGAGCGTTCGCTATCGGAGCTTCCACTGTCCTGCGGCGCACGGGATGAAGCGGTCATAGCCATTCTGGACGCCAGCACTCTTGGAACAGCCGGTCGCAGCAAGGCGCCGACGGGAAGCGGTTCAGTTCACCATAGATAGGGCGAGGTTAAGACGCGATTAACCATCGGTCGCCGGCTCCGTCCAGAGCAGGAAAAATAAGGCCGGATAACAACCGGATGGCTGCGGCGGTTCTTACCGCTCCCGCTTGCGAGGGCTTTGCTTAATTGGCCGAGCGGGAGTGAGGCTCGATATGGGGTATTTTTTTGTGCGGCCTC
>NZ_JBVVPM010000040.1:0-69115 GCF_055811255.1 Bradyrhizobium sp. MI1.11 | reverse complement strand
CCGCACAAAAAAATACCCCATATCGAGCCTCACTCCCGCTCGGCCAATTAAGCAAAGCCCTCGCAAGCGGGAGAGGGGGCGCACCTCCGCCCCGGATACAATCGATACTAATCCACGTCACTACTTCGACCGCTGCATCGCGGGCTTCTCGCTGCCCTGCCTTGCCGCCGACAGATTATGCGCGGTGTTGACCAGCGCGATATGCGTCAGCGCCTGCGGGAAATTGCCGGTCTGACGCTTGGCGCCTGAATCATATTCCTCGGCCAGCAGCCCGACATCATTCGCGATCCCGACCACGCGATCGAACAAGGCTTGCGCCTTGTCGAGATCGCCCGCCAGCACATGGGCATCGGCCAGCCACAGGCTGCAGGCGAGGAAGGCGCCTTCGAGCGGCGGCTGCCCCGCAGGCACTTCGCGCGGATCGTGCCGCAGCACGAAGCCGTCAGGCATCATGTGCTTTTCCATCGCCACTATGGTGCCGCGAATGCGCGGATCCGACGCTTCCAGGAAGCCGACGGCCGGCAGCAGCAGCACGCTGGCGTCGAGCAGCTTCGAGCCGTAGGACTCCACGAAGGCATTCTCCTCCGTGTCGAAGCCCCGGTTGCAGACGTCGCGATGAATGGCGTCGCGCAAGGTGCGCCAGTGCAGCAGCGGCGCCTTGAAGCCGAAGGTCTCGGCGCTCTTGATGCCGCGGTCGAAGGCGACCCAGGTCATCACCTTGGAGAAGACATAGTGCTTCGGCTGTCCGCGCCGCTCCCAGATGCCGTGATCGGGCTGGTCCCAGACTTCGGCGAGATGCTTGAGCACGGCGCATTCCAGCGCCCAGCTCTCGTCGTCGAGCTTGAGCTTGGCCATCCGCGACTGATGGAAGGCGTCGATCAGTTCGCCGTAGACGTCGAGCTGGAGCTGCGCATGCGCGGCGTTGCCGACGCGCACCGGCTGGGCGCCCTCGTAGCCGTCGAGCCAACCGGCTTCCCATTCCAGCAGTCGCCGCTGGCCCCAGATGCCGTACATGATCTGCATGTTCGACGGTGAGCCTGCAGCCGCCCGCAACAGCCAATTGTGCCAGGCCGAGGCTTCCTCGGTGTAACCCGAGTTCATCAGCGCCAGCAGCGTGAAGGTGGCATCGCGCAGCCAGCAGAAGCGGTAGTCCCAATTCCTGGCGCCGCCGAGCTTCTCCGGCAAGGAGGTGGTCGGCGCCGCGACGATGCCGCCGGTCGGACCGAAGGTCAGCGCCTTGAGTGTGATCAGCGAGCGCACGATCAGGTCGCGATAGTCGCCATCGCGATTACAGTGGCTGCACCAGTCCTGCCAGAACTTTTCCGTCTCCTGCAGCGCGAGCTCCGGGTCGATCGGTGCGGGTGGCTCGAGATGCGAGGGGCCGTAGGTCAGCACGAACGGCACGGTCTCGCCCGCCTTCACCTCGAAATCGGAGACCGTGGTCAGATCCTCGCCGCGGGTCTTCGCGGGAGTCCGCAGCACCGTCATGTCCTGCCCGGCGACCGCCAGCAGGGAATGGTCGATCCGCCGCACCCACGGGATGTCGACGCCGAAGCCGAAGCGGATGACGAGCTCCATCCGCATCTTCACCGTGCCGCTGACGCCGCGGACCAGCCGCACGATGTCGGAGGCCTTGCCGCGCGGCGGCATGAAGTCGATCAGCGCAACGGTGCCGCTCTTCGTCTCAAAGCGCGTCTCGAGGATGAGGGTGTCGCCGAGATAGCGGCGCGACGTCGCGGTGACGTCCTCGCTCGGCGCGATCAGCCAGCGGCCGTTCTTGTGCGTGCCGAGGAGCGCTGCAAAGCAGGCGTCGGAATCGAAGGCCGGCCAGCACAGCCAATCGATCGAGCCGTTGCGGCCGACCAGCGCCGCGGTCTCGCAGTCGCCGATCAGCGCATAGTCCTCAATCCTCTGAGACAATGTCGTACGAGCCTTGAAAACGGCACCCTTGGAGCCCCGGCGATCAACGCCCGTCGGGCAACGAGCGTTCCCGTGTCGCGGCCTTCAAAGCCGCGAGATCGACTTTCGAGGCAATCTTATCGAGCGTCACAGGCAGGCGCTGGCGCCAGTTCGGATGCTCGTCGATCGTACCGGGAATGTTGGGCTGGTCGATCACCCCGAGCAGATCCTCCAGCGACACCGCAAGCAGCCGCGACGGCGTGCGCGACAGGAAGGCGAGCACCGAATAGACATCATTGGCACGGATGCCGTTGGCGCGCAGGATCTCGTCGAGCAGGCCGAGCGCATCCCAGCGGGCCTGATCGTTCTCGCCGGGATCGAGCCCGAGCGAGCGCTTCATCCTGAGATCGCTGAATGAGCGCCAGCCGGCATAGGTCGACAAATCATGCGTGTTCAGCGTCACCAGCGCGTTGGGCCGGTAGTGATCGACGGGCCGGAAATGACCGGCATCGTCGCGCTCGAACATCATGACGAGGTAGGACCAGATGCCGAAATCCTGCATGGTCTCGCGAAAACCTTCCGGCACCGTGCCGAGGTCCTCGCCGATCACGATGCACTTATGGGCCGCGCTCTCGCGCGCCACAGTCGCCAGCAGCGCCTCGAACGGCATTTGCACATAGGCGCCGTTGTCGGGCTTGAAGCCGCGCGGCACCAGATAAAGTCGCTTCAGGCCCAGCACGTGATCGAGACGGATGGCCCCGGAATGGCGCATTGAAGCCGCGAGCATATCGGCGAATGGCACGAAGGATTGCGCCTCCAGGCCGCCGGCATTGAAGCCGGCGAGGCCCCAATCCTGGCCGATGGTATTGAGCACGTCCGGCGGCGCGCCGACGGCGAGATGACGGGAGATCGCCCCCTGCTCGTTCCAGGCATCGAAGCCGTTCGACTGCACGCCGACGGCAACGTCGAGATAGAGCCCAACCCGCATGCCGAGCTGGCCGGCCAGCTCCTTGGCGGCATGCAATTGGCTATCAGCCGTCCATTGCACGAATTCGACGAACTCGACCTCGTGCTTGTCCGGGCCATTGCGCAGCTCGGCGCATTTCGTCTCGTCCGGCTTTTGCCATTCCTCCGGCCATTCCCACCACGGCGCCGCGAAGCGATGACGGAGCACCTCGAAGCAGGCAAAGCGGGACAACAGCGGCGCGCGAGCCGCGCGGAAGGCGTCGAACTGGTTGCGGCGGACGCCGCTCGCGGTTTTCACGAAGCTGTCGAAGGCGGCACGCAAGGCCAGCCATTTCAAGGCCGCCATGTCCGGATAGGGCACACGATCGCCGTCACGGAGCCGCGCGGCCGTCGCGGCCGCGTCGGGGACGAGGTCGGGGGAAAATTCCGGGATCGCCTCGACGTCGATATAGAGCGGATTGAGAAACAGCCGGCTGTTCGGCGAATACGGACTGCAATCGGCCGGATGGTCGTCGAACAACACATGCAGGGGATTGAGCCCGACGCCGTCGGCCCCCAACTGCTTGGCGAGCCGGACGAGACCGGCGAGGTCGGTGAAATCGCCGATGCCCCAATTGCGGTCCGAGCGGACGCTGTAGAGCTGCACGGCAAGCAGCCAGCCGCGGTCGAAATCGCCGCCAAAGGCCCGCTCCGGCGCCACGATCATCGGCACCTCTTCAGTCACGCCTTCGGCATCGGTCAGCGTCAGGCGGTGATAGCCGAGCGGCAGGCCGGCGGGCCAGGCAATCACGGGCTCGCGCGTCTCACCTTGCGCGATCAAATTGCCGTTGCCGGTCATCTTCCATTTGAGCGGCGGCGCACCGATCGTCACCAATTCGGTGCGCGGATGTCCCAAGGCGCGTACCACGACGGGCCCGCTGACGAAGCGGTAAACCCGCTTCTCCGGCAGGGCGTCGAGGATGGATTTGAGGGCCACGGGATCGGTGACCCGCAGCTTTCCGAGGGCATCGACGAATTCGGATTGAACGCCCTTGATCCGGGCTTGAGCTAAAAGATCCATTCGGCACGCAGCTTGCAGGCCATTTTTTGGCCGGGGGCATCGATTTTAACGAGGTCGCGGAAGAGGTTAGTCAGGGTCAACTCGCAAGCCGCGCCTGCCGTTCCCCAGGGAACCAATGACACACAAGCGGCTTTCTATAGTGGTATCAAGCGTAGGTTCCCGGCAAGGGAAACGGGCTCCTGCTTTCTTGTCAATGGCATCACCGTGAACAAGACAATTCAAACTGTCGAGAGTGCCGCAGCGGGCAGCACTTTCCTCATCGAGGACGTCTATCCCCTGATCGACGGCGGGCGCTTCCCCGTGAAGCGGATCGCGCGCGAACCGGTCGAGGTCTGGGCCGACATCTACCGGGACGGCGACGCCGTGATCGGCGCAGCGCTGATCTGGCGACAGGGGCAGGACCGCGAATGGCAGAGCGAGCCGATGATCCCTCACGGCAATGACCGCTGGTCCGGCGCGTTCACACCCGTCGAGCCCGGCAAATATGTCTATGCGATCGAAGCCTGGACCGACGAGTTCGCGACGTGGTCGCACGCGGTCGCGCGCAAGCAGCGCTCCGGCGCCGATGTCACTCTCGATGCGATCGAGGGCGCGGGCCTCCTGACCAAGGCGCATGGCGCGCAGCAGGACGCCGCCGCCGTCATCGTCAGGCAATGCGAGGACTATCTTCAGACCGGCGACGTTGCCCCGCTGCTGGCAACCGAGCTCGGCGCAGCCATGGCCGAGAGCCAGTCGCGGCCTGATCTCACGCGCTCGGCGCTATTCCCACTGTTCGTCGACCGCGACAAGGCACGCTTCGGCGCCTGGTATCAGATGATGCCGCGCAGCCAGAGCGTGGTGCCGGGACAGCATGGCACGCTCCGCGACTGCATCGCGCGCGTGCCCGACATCGCCGCGATGGGCTTTGACGTGCTCTACTTCACGCCGATCCATCCCATTGGCCGCACCCGGCGCAAGGGCCGCAACAACACGCCGGTGGCGGCCGAAGGCGATCCCGGCTCGCCTTATGCGATCGGCGCCATCGAGGGTGGGCACGATGCGCTGCACCCCGAACTCGGCACAATCGAGGATTTTCGCGCGCTGGTCGCGACATGCCTGGAATACGGCCTCGAACTCGCGCTCGACTTCGCCGTGCAATGCTCGCCGGACCACCCGTGGCTGACGCAGCATCCGGAATGGTTCAAATGGCGCCCGGACCGCTCGGTGCGGACGGCTGACGGACCCTATTCCGATATCGTCATCCCCGATTTCACGTCCGTCGACCGGGCTGGACTGTGGAACGCGTTTCGCGACGCCATGCTGTTCTGGATCGACCACGGCGTCACCATCTTCGCCATCGACAATCATGACACCGCGCCGCTCGCCTTGTGGGAGTGGCTGATCCGTGACATCCGCCGCCGGCATCCCGAGGTGATCCTGTTCTCCAAGACGTTTGCGCGCCCGAAGCTGATGAAGGGGCTTGCCAAGCTCGGCTTTGCACAATCGTTCAGCTATTTCCCCTGGCGCACGGCGAAGTGGGAGCTGGAGCAATATCTCGGCGAGCTGACGCGCTATCCCGAACGTGATTTCTATCGGCCGAACCTGTTCGTGAATACGCCCGATCTCTTGCCCTATCATCTCCAGGGCGGCGAGACCTGGGCGTTCAAATCGCGCCTCGCGCTGGCGGCGACGCTGTCCGGCAATTACGGCGTCTACAGCGGGTTCGAGTTGCTGGAGCATGACGCGATCCCCGGCCGCGAGGAATATCTCGATTCTGAGAAATACCAGGTCAGGCAGCGCGACTGGAACAAGCCCGGCAACATCAAGGCCTACATCACGGAGCTCAATCGCATCCGCAACGAGAATGCTGCGCTTCACCAAACCGCGAACCTGGGCTTCCTCGGCATCGAAGACGGCGAGACGATCGCCTTCGTGAAGGAGGCGACCGGCCCGGCCAACGTCGTCGTCGCCGTGGTTGCACTGTCGCGCCACGTGCGCGAATTCTGGTTGCCGCTCGGGGACGTCACGGTTGACGCCGGCGGGCAGCGACACCATGTGTCGGCACTCGAAAACCTCCTCACCGGCGAACAGGCCCGCATCGAATGGGGCGGGATCAGGTTGCGTATCGATCCCGAGCGCGATCCGGCGCTACTGTTCCGCTGCCTGGCGTAAGGGCGCACGCCATGAACGTATTGTCTTCCGTCGACACCAAGAAAGCCGAGGCTGCCGAGATCGTGGACGAGCTCTGGTACAAGGACGCGATCATCTATCAGCTCCACGTCAAGGCGTTTGCCGACAGCAATCAGGACGGCATCGGCGACTTCGCCGGGCTGACCGAGAAGCTGCCTTATCTCCAGGAGCTCGGCGTCACCGCGCTCTGGCTGCTGCCGTTCTATCCTTCGCCCGGCCGCGACGACGGCTACGACATCGCCGACTACGGCGCGGTCAATCCCGATTTCGGGACGATGAAGGATTTCAAGCGCTTCATCCAGGAAGCGCAGAAGCGCGGGCTGCGCGTCATCACCGAGCTCGTCGTCAACCACACCTCGGACCAGCACAATTGGTTCAAGCGCGCGCGCCGCAGCCCTCCGGGCTCGAGCGCCCGCAACTGGTATGTCTGGAGCGACACCGACCAGAAATACCAGGGCACCCGCATCATCTTCACCGACACCGAGAAGTCGAACTGGACCTGGGATCACGAGGCCGGCGCTTTCTACTGGCACCGCTTCTTCTCGCACCAGCCGGATCTCAATTTCGACAATCCGCGCGTCGTCAGCGCCCTGATCCAGGTAATGAAGCGCTGGCTCGATGCCGGTGTCGACGGCTTCCGTCTGGACGCCATTCCCTATCTCTGCGAGCGCGAAGGCACCTCGAACGAGAACCTTCCCGAGACGCATGCCATCATCAAGCGGCTGCGCCACGAGCTGGATTCCTACTCCAAGGGCAAGCTGCTGCTGGCCGAGGCCAATCAATGGCCGGAGGACGTGCAGGAATATTTCGGCCGCGGCGACGAGTGCCACATGGCCTACCACTTCCCGCTGATGCCGCGCATCTACATGGCGATCGCCCAGGAGGACCGCTTCCCGATCACCGACATCCTGCGCCAGACGCCGGACATTCCTGCGAGCTGCCAATGGGCGCTGTTCCTGCGCAACCATGACGAGCTGACGCTGGAGATGGTGACCGACGTCGAGCGCGACTACCTGTGGACCACCTACGCCAACGATCCGCGCGCCCGCATCAATGTCGGCATCCGCCGGCGCCTCGCGCCGCTGATGGACAACGACCGGCGCAAGATCGAGCTGATGAACTCGCTGCTGCTGTCCTTCCCGGGAACGCCGATCATCTATTACGGCGACGAGATCGGGATGGGCGACAACATCTATCTCGGCGACCGCAACGGCGTGCGCACGCCGATGCAGTGGAGCCCGGACCGCAACGGCGGCTTCTCGCGCTGCGATCCGGCCCGCCTCTACGCGCCGCTGATCATGGATCCGGTCTACGGCTATGAATCGGTGAACGTGGAGGCGCAGTCGCGCAGCCTGTCGTCGCTGCTCAGCGCGACCAAGCGCCTGATCTCGGTGCGCAAATCGACGCTCGCCTTCGGCCGCGGCACCATGACCTTCATCCGCCCGGCCAACCGCGCCGTGCTGGCCTATGTCCGGCAGTACCGCGACGAGGTGATCCTCTGCGTCGCTAATTTGTCGCGCGCGGCCCAGGCGACCGAGCTCGATCTGTCGCCCTGGAAGGACCGCATCCCGCAGGAGATGCTTGGCCGCACGCGTTTTCCGGCGATCGGCGAACTGCCCTATATGGTCACGCTGGGGCCCTATGGCTTCTACTGGTTCCAGCTCACCGAGCGCGACAAGTCCGAGCCGGTGACGCCGCGCGCGGTGCCGGAATTCGAGACGCTGGTGGTGCCGGTGAACTCGACCTGGGTGTCGCTGGCGCGCGAGCGGGGCGTGTTCGAGCACGAGGTGCTGCCGGGATTCCTGTCGCGCACGCGCTGGTATCCCGAGCACAATCCCAAGCACATCAAGCCGACGCTGACCTCGGCGGTGCCGTTCTGCGACATCGGCGACAACAGGCCTTGGATCGCGTTTTTCGAGGCGGCGCAGGGCGACGTCACCACGCGCTACGTGCTGCCGATGCAGATCGAATGGGTGCGCTTCGACCGCGAACGCTTCAATCCCAGGGCACTCGCCGCCGTACGTCAGGGTGCCCGCGAAGGGACGCTGCTGGATGTGGCAACCGAGCAGATCTTCATTGGCCTGTTCCTGCGCAACCTGTCGCAGAACCTGGTGGTGGAAGAAAACAATCTGCGGCTGGAGTTCAAGGCGACCAGCCGGTTTGCCGAGTACACCATCAAGGAGCCCGAACGCATCCGCGCGATCGAACAGTCGAACAGCACCGCGCTGGTCGACAATCAATATGTCGCCAAGATCTATCGCCAGCTCGAAGCCGGTATCAATCCCGAGATCGAGATCGGCTCCTACCTCACGGAAATCGCCCGCTTTGCCAATACGCCGGCACTGCTCGGCAGCGTCGAACTGGTCGAAGACGACCGTCGCAGCGCAGTCGGCGTGCTGCACGCCTATGTCGAGAACCAGGGCGACGGCTGGGGCGTCACTGCGGGCTATCTCGACCGCTATATCGACGAGCAGCGGGTGCTGCCACCGGGCGAGATGCCCCGCGAGACCCAGGAGCAAGCGCCCTATCTGCACTTCATTACGCAGATCGGTCGACGGCTCGCCGAGCTGCATGTGGCTTTGGCCGCCGCAAAGCCCGGCGATCTCGCGCCGGAGCCGATTGGCTCCGCACACATCAAGCGCTGGTCATCCGAGCTCAAGGCACGGGCCGAGCGGATTTTCGAGCGGCTGGCCGCCAGCACCGACGGCCTGCGGGAGGTGGACCGACCGCTGATCAATCAGCTCGCCGCGGAGCGCGCGTCCCTGTCCGGCCGGCTCAGCGCGCTACTACCTGCCGAGATCGGCGGGTTGAACATCCGTCATCATGGCGACTTCCGCCTCGGGCAAACTCTGATCGTGAAGGACGATATCTTCATCATCGACTTCGACGGAGATCCGCGTTTGCCGCTGGCGGAGAAGCGGCGCAAGCTGCCTGCGGCGCGCGACGTTGCCGGCCTGATCCGCTCGATTGATCTTTCGGTTAACGCGGCGCTCCACCGCGCGCTCACGGGTGCTTCCGACGAACAGGGCCGGCTTACGGCTGCGCTCGACGAATGGCGCGAGCGCACCACCGCGACGTTCCTCACCGCCTACCGCGAAGCCATGACCGATCGGCGGCTGTGGCCGGAAGATCCGCAATCCGCGGCAGGCCTGTTAAGGTTTTTCCTGCTTGATCAAGCGTTCGAGGAAGTAGAGTACGAGCTGTCCCACCGGCCTGAGGGGCTCCATGCGCCGCTGTCCGGACTGCTTCGCATTCTGTCCAGTATCGAGAGCGAAGCCCATGCCTAAACTCCCTGCCGAGGCCTATGCGATCATCGAGGGTCGCCACTCCGATCCCTTCCACTATCTCGGGCTGCATCCCGAGGGCGACAAGAGCGTGGTGCGCGCGTTTCTTCCCGATGCTTCCAATGTCGAGGCGGTGGGCGAGCACGGCGAGGTGGCGAAGCTCGATCGCGTCCATGATGCCGGCCTGTTCATCGGCGCTCTGCCGAACGGCGCGAAGCACTACCAGCTCCGCGCGAAGTTCGGCGATAACGTCATCGAATTCGAGGACACCTATCGCTTTCCGCCGATCCTGACCGATTTCGACCTCTATCTGCTCGGCGAAGGCACGCACCAGCGCCTTTACGACAAGCTCGGCGCGCATCCGTTGCGGCTCGACGGCATCGATGGCATCGGCTTCGTGGTGCTGGCGCCCAATGCCCGGCGTGTCTCCGTGGTCGGCGACTTCAATTTCTGGGACGGACGGCGCCATCCGATGCGGGTGCGCGGCGCGGGTTATTGGGAATTGTTTATCCCGCACGCCAAGGCGGGCGACCACTACAAGTTCGAAATTATCGGACCGCATGGCCATCTGCTTCCGCTGAAGTCCGATCCGATGGCCTTTGCAAGCGAGGTGCGGCCGAAGACCGCTTCCATCGTGTTCGACGAAGCACATCTGCCCCGGCCGCGACCGGCACCCGACGGCATCAACGCGTTGTCCGCGCCGATGTCGATCTACGAGGTCCATCTCGGCTCGTGGCGGCGCAAGAACGGCAATGAATGGCTGACCTATCGCGAACTGGCCGAGCAGCTGCCGGCCTACGCCCGCGACATGGGCTTCACCCATCTCGAATTCCTCCCCGTGAGCGAGCATCCTTTCGACGGCTCATGGGGCTATCAGCCGACTGGCCTGTATGCGCCGACCAGCCGCTTCGGCACGCCGGAGGATTTTGCCGCACTGGTCGATGCCTGCCACCGCGAGGGCGTCGGCGTGCTGCTCGACTGGGTGCCCGGCCACTTCCCGGACGATCCGCACGGGCTCGGCAGCTTTGACGGCACAGCGCTGTACGAGCACGCCAATCCGCTCCAGGGCCGGCATCTCGATTGGGGTACGCTGATCTACAATTACGGCCGCACCGAAGTCACGAACTTCCTGGTGTCCAACGCGCTGTTCTGGCTCGAGCGCTACGCGATCGACGGACTGCGCGTCGATGCCGTCGCGTCCATGCTCTACCTCGACTACAGCCGTCCGCCCGGCGCGTGGATTCCGAACCAGCATGGCGGCCGGGAGAACATCGAGGCGATCGCGTTCCTGCGCCGCTTCAACACCGAGCTGTTCGCACGTTTCCCGCAGGCGACCACGGCCGCCGAAGAGTCCACCGCCTGGCCGCAGGTCTCGCGCCCGGTCGAATTCGGCGGGCTCGGCTTCGGCTACAAGTGGAACATGGGCTGGATGCACGACACGCTGAACTACATCAGCAAGGATCCGATCCACCGCAAGCATCATCACGGCGACATCCTGTTCGGCCTGCACTACGCCTTCTCGGAGAATTTCGTCCTGCCGCTGTCGCATGACGAAGTCGTGCACGGCAAGCGCTCGATCCTCGGGCGTATGCCCGGAGACGAATGGCAGCGCTTCGCGAATTTGCGCGCCTATTACAGCTTCATGTTCGGCCATCCCGGCAAGAAGCTGCTGTTCATGGGCGCCGAAATCGCACAAAGCCGCGAATGGAATCACGACCAGTCGCTCGACTGGCACTTGCTCGAGTACAAGCCCCATTCAGGCATCCAGGCGCTGATCCGCGATCTCAACCGGCTCTATCGCGCGGTGCCGGCGCTGCACCAGATGGACTGCGAGCAGGCCGGGTTCGAATGGCTGATCACCGACGACGCCAACCGCAACGTCTTCGCATGGCTGCGCAAGGGATTTGACGAGCACGCCCGGTGCATGGTGATCGTCAACTTCTCACCCAACGTCTATCGCAACTACCGCGTTCGCGCGCCCCTCAGTGGCAAGTGGAAGGAAGTGTTCAACTCCGACTCCGCCCATTACGGCGGCAGCAATGTCGGCAATATCGGCGAAGTCCACGCCGTCAATGGCGAGCTCCGCCTCACCATTCCGCCGCTCGCCGCGATCTTCCTCGTTCCGGAAAGCTGAACGATGCGCCTGACTGCTGGATCGCCCGCACGCCTCGGCGCAAGCTGGGACGGACGCGGCACCAATTTCGCGCTGTTCTCCGCCAACGCGCAGAAGGTCGAGCTGTGCCTGTTTGACATGCAGGGCCGCCGCGAACTCGAGCGCGTCGAGCTGCCGGAGCGCACCGAGGATGTCTGGCACGGCTATCTCAACGACGTCTCGCCCGGCCAGCTCTACGGCTACCGCGTGCATGGCCCCTACGAGCCCGAACAAGGCCACCGCTTCAACGCCAACAAGCTCCTGCTAGACCCCTATGCCAAGCGGCTTTCCGGGCGGCTGGTCTGGAGTGACGCGCATTTCGCCTATCGCACCGGAAGCCCGCGCGAGGATCTGTCGTTCGACCGGCGCGACAACGCGCGCGGCATGCCCAAGGCTGTCGTCGTCGACGAGACCTTCAACTGGGGCCGCCGCGAGATCCGGCCCAACATTCCCTGGGAAGACACCATCATCTACGAGGCCCACGTCAAGGGACTGACACAGAAGCGCGACGACGTCCCGCCGAATTTGCGCGGCACCTATGGCGGCCTGTCCTCGCCGGCGATGATCGAGCACCTGAAGAAGCTCGGCGTCACCACCGTTGAGCTCCTGCCGGTGCACAGTTTCGTCGATGACCGCATCCTGGTGGAGAAGAAGCTCGCCAATTACTGGGGCTACAACACCTTGTCCTTCTTCGCGCCCGAGCAGCGCTACGCCCAGGACAACGCCCTCGATTCCTTCCGCACCACCGTCGCACGCCTGCACGATGCCGGCATCGAGGTGATGCTCGACGTCGTCTACAACCACACAGCCGAGGGCAATCATCTCGGCCCGACGCTGTGCTACCGCGGCATCGACAACGCCTCCTATTACTGGCTGAACCGCGAGAACCCGCGCTACTACGACGATTTTACCGGCTGCGGCTCGTCGGTGAACCTCACCCATCCGCGCGTGCTGCAGATGGTGATGGATTCCCTGCGCTACTGGGTCGAGGTCTGCCACGTCGACGGCTTCCGTTTCGACCTCGCCACCACGCTGGCGCGCGGGCCGAACGGTTATGATCGCGGCAGCTCGTTCCTGACCGCGATACGCCAGGACCCGGTGCTGGCGAGCGTCAAGCTCGTCGCCGAACCCTGGGACCTCGGCCTTGGCGGCTATCAGGTCGGCGCATTTCCTTCACAATGGTCGGAGTGGAACGACCGTTATCGCAGCGCCATGCGCCGCTACTGGAGCGGCGAAGGCAGCCTGATCGGCGACATCTCCAGCCGCATGACGGCGTCCTCCGACCTGTTCAACCACGATGGACGGCGGCCCCGCGCCAGCGTCAACCACATCACCGTGCATGACGGCTTCACCCTCGCCGATCTCTTCAGCTACAACGAGAAGCATAATGAGGCCAATGGCGAGGACAATCGCGACGGCTCCAACGACAACCACAGCAACAATTGCGGTGTCGAGGGCCCGACCGACGATCCCCAAATCGTCAGCTTGCGCCGGCAGCTTCGCAAGAACGTGCTGGCCTGCCTCATGCTGGCGCAGGGCATTCCGCTGATTCTCGCCGGCGACGAGGTCGGGAATTCGCAATCAGGCAACAACAACGCCTATTGCCAGGACAATGAGGTTGGCTGGGTCGGCTGGGACAATCTCGGCAAGGACGGCGACGACATGGTCGATTTCGTCGCCGAGCTCGCCGATATCCGCCGCCGGTTCTCGCAGCTTCGCAGCCATCGCTGGCTCGACGGCCGCCCCAAGGACGGCATCTCCTACGGCGCGCTGTGGCTGACGCCGGCCGGCGACGAAATGACGGAAAGCGACTGGAAATTCCCGGAAGGGCGGTTCCTCTCCTATGTGATGGGGCCGATGGAACCGGGCAGCGCCGCGATCTTTATCGTACTCAACGCAGCCCCCGAAGAGATCGCATTCAAATTGCCAAAATTGACCGAATACAAGAGCTGGCAGCAAATCCTGAACACGACCGACGCCAAGCTGAACACGGTCGACTTCCTGCCCGGAAGCGACAGCAAGGCGCCGCCGCGCTCCGTGCTCGCTTTCGCGGGGGCGCTATGAGGCCATCCTTCGGGGCGAGGCCGACGAAGGACGGCGTGTCGTTCCGGCTATGGGCACCTGCCGCGCGCCGTGTCGATCTCCTGCTCGACAGACGACACGCGATGCAGCGCCGGCAGGATGGCTGGTATGTCGCCGAGATTGCCAATCTGCCCGTCGGCAGCAACTACAAATTCAGGATCGACGACGCGATCGACGTGCCCGATCCGGCGTCTGCATTCCAGCCCGACGACGTGTTCGGCCCGAGCGAGGTGATCGATCATGACGCCTTCGCCTGGCGCACGCCCGATTGGCGCGGGCGTCCCTGGGAAGAGACGGTACTGATCGAGACGCATGTCGGCACCTTCACTGCGGAAGGTACCTATCGTGCCATGATCGACAAGCTCGATCATCTCGTCGCGACCGGCATCAGCGCGGTCGAGCTGATGCCGCTGGCCGACTTCGCCGGTCGTCGCGGCTGGGGTTATGATGGCGTGCTGTGGTACGCGCCCGACAGCGCCTATGGTCATCCCGATGATTTGAAGACGCTGATCGACGAAGCCCATCTGCGCGGGCTGATGGTGTTCCTCGACGTCGTCTACAATCATTTCGGCCCCGAGGGAAATTATCTCGGCCGCTACGCGCCGGCCTTCTTCACCGACGCGCACACGCCATGGGGCAGTGCGATCGATTATCGCGTGCCGCAGGTTCGCGCTTTTGCCGTCGAGAACGCGCTGTCGTGGCTCAGCGACTATCGCTTCGACGGCCTGAGGCTTGATGCCGCCAATCACATCATGGCGATCCCCGGCGAGCAATCGATGCTGCAAGACCTCAGCGTCGCCGCGGGCGAGCTGGCCAAAGCGACGGGGCGGCATATCCATCTCGTGCTGGAGAATGGCGACAACCGCGCGAGCCTGCTCGACGCCGCGCAGGAGCCTCCGAACGGCAAATATCGCGCCCAGTGGAACGACGACTACCACCACGTCTGGCACGCGATGCTGACGGGCGAGCTCGCCGGTTATTACGCGGACTATCAAACACCGCGCCTCGATCTCGCACGCGCGCTCGCCTCCGGCTTCGTCTATCAGGGCGAAATCTCTGAATTCTGGGGCAAGAAGCCGCGCGGCGAGAACAGCGGCGAGCTGCCGCCGGCAACCTTCGTCAATTTCCTGCAAAACCACGACCAGATCGGCAACCGGCCGCTCGGCGACCGGCTCGAAAGCCTGGCATCGCCCAAGCAGATCGAAGCAGCACTCGCGGTGACCCTGCTCGCGCCGATGGTGCCCATGCTGTTCCAGGGCGAGGAGTGGGGCTCCACCGTGCCCTTCCCGTTCTTCTGTGACTTCCAGGGCGGACTGGCTGATGCCGTCCGCAAGGGGCGCAGGCAGGAATACGCCTGGGCCTATGAAAAGTACGGCGACGACGTGCCCGACCCGCTCGATCCGGCAACGCTGCAATCGGCCGTGCTCGACTGGAGCGGCCACACGCCGGAGCAGGATGCACGCCTCGCGCTGGTGCGGCAGCTGCTCGCACTCCGCCACAAGGAGGTCGCGCCACGACTGAAAGGTGCGCGCTTCGGTGATGCCGCCGTGGCCGATAGCGGGCTGCTCACCGCACATTGGCACATGGGGGATGGCGCGACGTTGCGCCTCGTGGCCAATCTCTCCGACAAGGACGCCGCATATTCCGACGACGGTGTGGGGACCCTGATCTGGGGCGGCGCGACCGGCGACCGGCTTGCGCCCTGGTCGGTGGTCTGGCGCCTCGGAGGTTGACATGCCTCCAGCCATTCCTCTCGCAACCTACCGGCTTCAGCTCACCGCGGATTTCGATTTCGACAGGGCCGCCGCGGTGGTGCCCTATCTGAAGGCGCTGGGGATCACGCATCTCTACACCTCGCCGGTGATGAAGGCCCGCAAGGGCTCGACCCACGGCTATGACACCGTCGATCACAGCCAGTTCAATCCGGAGCTCGGCGGCGAGGCCGGCTTCGCGCGGCTGAGCGAGGCGCTGACGCGACACGACCTCGGCCTCATCATCGATTTCGTACCGAACCACGTCGGCGTTCACTTTGCCGACAATCCCTGGTGGCTGGACGTGCTGGAATGGGGCCAGGCCTCGCCGCATGCCGTCTCCTTCGATATCGACTGGGATCAACTGGCTTTCCGCGCCCGTGGCGGCGTGCTGCTGCCGATCCTCGGAGCGTCCTATGGTGAAGCGCTCGAGAGCGGCGATATCGAGCTGCGCTACGATCCCAACGAAGGTAGTTTTTCCGCTTGGTATTTCGAGCATCGATTGCCGATCGCGCCGGAGCGCTATGGCGAGATGCTGCGGATGATCGTGAAGGAAGCCGACGCCGCCGAAACCGAGGCCGGCAAGCGCCTGCTGTCGCTGGCGGCCCGCTACACGGGACTGCGCCGCCCCAACCGCAAGGAAGCGCCCGGCTTCAAGGCGGAGCTCAAAGAGATCGCAGGCAGCGCCGATATCATCGCGCGCGGCCTCGGCGCCTATCGCGCCGCCAAGGACCGCCCCGCGCAGACGCTGGCGCTGCATCATTTGCTGGAGCGCCAGCACTACAAGCTCGGGCACTGGCGGCTTGCCTCCAGCGACATCAATTATCGCCGCTTCTTCGACGTCAACGGGCTCGCCGGCATGCGCGTCGAGGATCCCGGCACGTTCGCCGCCACGCACCGGCTGGTGAAGCAACTCATTGCCGACGGGAAACTGCAGGGCATCCGGCTCGATCATATCGACGGCCTGCGCGATCCCGCGCAATATTGCCAGCGGCTGCGCCGGCTGGTGCGCGACGCTCAGGGCACCACAAAGCCGTTCTATACGGTGATCGAGAAAATCCTGTGCGAGCACGAGCGCCTGCCGCATTTCGCCGGCGTCCAGGGCACCACCGGCTATGAGTGGATGAATGCCATCACCCACGTTCTGGTCGACCCCAAGGGGCTGGAGGCGCTGGACGAGACCTGGCGGCAGATCAGCAACCGGCCGCCGCGGCTCGCGCCTTATGTCAAGGACGCCAAACGGCGCGTGCTGGAGACGCTGCTGACCAGCGAATTCACGGTTCTGACGCGCCTGCTTGCACGCATCGCCAACGGGCACTACTCCACCCGCGACTTTTCCGCCGACAGCCTGCGGCAGGCGCTCGAGCTCTACGTGCTGCATTTCCCGGTGTACCGCACCTATTTGACGACAAGCGCGCCGACCGCGAACGATCGCAAGCTGATCGACGACACCATCGAGGCCGCTCGCCAGGAATGGTTCGCCGCAGACGAAGGCATTTTCGACTTCCTGCGCGACGCCCTCACCATGGACCTGCTCAAGCCCGGCCGTCCCCCGCACAGCGCCCCGCGCGTGCGCCGCTTTGCGCTGAAGGTGCAGCAATTCACCGGGCCGATGATGGCGAAGTCGCTGGAGGACACTGCCTTCTATCAATTCCACCGGCTGCTCGCCCTGAACGAAGTCGGCGGCGATCCCGCGAGCAAGGGCCTCACCATTCCCGCTTTCCACGAGACCATGCAGGCCCGCGCCAGGGAATGGCCGCAAGGGATGACGGCGACTGCCACGCACGACACCAAACGTGGCGAGGACGCCCGCGCGCGGATCGCTGCCTTAAGTGAAATTCCCGGCGAATGGACCAGCGCCGTGGCACGCTGGAAAGTCCTGAACGCGCCGCACCTCGCGCTCGACGGCAATCTACGCGCTCCGTCGGCAACGTTCGAATACATGCTCTATCAGACGCTGCTCGGCGCCTGGCCGCTTGTAGAGACGGCCGATGCCGGTTTCGTCGCGCGTATCCAGGCCTATGCGCTCAAGGCCGCGCGCGAGGGCAAGGAGGAGACCAGCTGGCTCAACCCGCACGAGGCCTATGAGAACGGCGTCAAGAGCTTCATCGCGAAGATCCTCGATCCCGCGCAATCAGGCGAGTTCCTGGAGGCGCTGCAAACCCTGGCTCGCCGCGTCGCGCTGCTCGGCGCGCTGAACGCGCTGAGCCAGCTCACGCTCAAGGCGACTCTGCCGGGCGTGCCCGATTTCTATCAGGGGACCGAATTCTGGGACCTGTCGCTGGTCGATCCCGACAACCGCCGCCCGGTGGATTTTTCCGCGCGACACGCGGCGCTGGGCACGCTGGACAATCCGGATTGGAATCACCTGATCAAGAGCTGGCCGGACGGCCAGCTCAAGCTGGCCTGGGCGCGGCACCTGCTCAAGCTGCGCAACGAGTTGTCCGACGTCTTCGCGCGAGGCGACTACCAGCCGCTTCAGGTGCGGGGCGCACATGCCGACCATGTCGTGGCCTTTGCCCGCCGCCACGGCCGCACTGCTGCGATCGTCATTGTCGGGCGCCACTTCGCACCTTTCACGCAAGCAGGACGCGAATGGCCGGCGCTCGATGGGGCCGACGCCGCCATCGACGTCACGGGCTACAGCATGCCGGGTTTCGCCGGCAACGATCTGCCGCTCGCGCAGGCGCTTCGCGGTTTTCCCGCTTCGGTCATCCCGGCGCGCCCCGTGGACGCGGCGAAACCGGTGCGACAGCGCACCCGCGCTTGAACGCTAGCTCTTCCCGTCTTTGCCCAACAGCAGCTGGCCGCGTTTGCGGATCGTGGCCTGTGCCATCTCGGCAAAGCGCTGCAACAGCCAAGGCAGCACCACCTGCACCTTGACATGATCGTCGGCGACATCGACCTGGCCGCTCGCAATCTGCCCCAGCGCGCGGATGCGGAAATTCATGCTGTCGCCGTTCCAGCGCTCCTCCTCGACCTGCATCACCGGAATGCTGGCGGCAGCACGGCCGAGCCCGGTCTTGAGCCGGCGTACCGCCTCCTCGCGGCCGAGGCGGTGGGGAATAGAGACGACAAGCGGTGCTGACATGGCTCTGCCCCGTTAGTGATTGAACCTCACATAATCATGCCCACCGGTACCACAAAGGTTCCATGCAAGTTGCGCGTGCACCCCGTGTTTCATAGGCGGAACTATAAAACCTGCGGCAAGTTGCCCTCGCACAACGGGACAGGTTGCAAGAAACCCTTCAACGAAGGGCTGGAGGAGATTTGGCATGTCTATCGGTACGATCATTCTGATCATTTTGGTCATCGCGCTGCTCGGCGGCTTCAGCGGCATCGGCGGCGGCCCGTTCTACGGCACCGGCTATTACGGCGGCGGCGGTCTCGGGCTCGTCATCGTGATCCTGCTGATCCTGCTCCTGCTGGGACGGATCTAGCCGGGTTCGGTAGGGTGGGTTAGCCGCAAGGCGTAACCCACCTTTTTTCTCTCCGTGTCAACAGAAGTGGTGGGTTACGCTTCGCTAACCCACCCTACTTCGTTTTCCCCGCGAGCTTCTTGATCGCTGCCTTGATCGACACGGCCGCATCGTCATAACCATCCCACGCCTTCGACCGCGGCAGCAGCCCAGGCACCGTCCGCAACGTATAGCGCTTCGGATCGAGATCGGTCTTCACCTGCGCCCAGGTGAGCGGCATCGACACGGTGGCGCCGGCGCGCGCACGCGGCGACAGCGGGGCCACCGCCGTCGACATGCGATCGTTGCGCAGATAATCCAGGAAGATCTTTCCGTTGCGCAGCTTCTTCGACATGTTGAGCAGATAGCGCTCGGGAGCGTCGTCCGCCATCCACTGGCAAACGCCTTGCGCGAAGGCCTTGGCCTCTTTCCAGCTCACCTGGTCGCGCGCGCCATGACGCAAGGGCACCACGACGTGCAGGCCCTTGCCGCCGGTGGTCTTGCAGAAGCTTTCCATGCCGATGTCGGTCAGCCGCTGCCGCATCTCCTTGGCGGCCTCGACGACCTCGGCGAAGACGACGTCGGGCGCCGGATCGAGATCGAACACCAGCCGGCCCGGGGTATCGTAGGCGTAGGGCGCGCAATTCCAGGGATGCAGCTCGACACCGCCGATCTGCGCCACCGCGGCGAGCCCCTCGATGCGGTCGATCTGCAAATAGGGTTTGCGATCGCCGGAGACCCTTGCGAGCTCCAGAAGATTCGATGTCCCCTGCATGGCGTGACGCTGGAAAAAGCATTCGCCCTTGATGCCATCGGGGGCGCGGATCAGCGAGCACGGCCGACCCTTGAGATGCGCGATCATCCATTCGCCGACGGCTTCGAGATAGCGCGCGAGGTCCAGCTTGGTGACGGGATCGCCATTGCCATCGTCCGGCCAGAGCTCCTTGTCCGGCTTGGAGATGACGACTCCCATCACTTCGGCACTGCCGCCGGCCTGGGCCGTTCGTGCGCCGGTCTTCGCTTTCGCGCGCGGCTTCGTCGAGGGCTCGGCAAGCTCGGTATCGACCGGTGTCTCAGCCTCCACCTCCTCCGCCGGCTTGTCCTGCCGCAGACCCTTGAAGGCGGCCTGGCGGATATTCCCGTCGGCGGTGAAGCCGGCGAACTCGATCTCGGCCACGAGCTCCGGCTTCAGCCAGTGCACCTCGCGCGCTTTTTTCGGTGCGTTCTTGCCGCCAAAGGGGCTTTGCTTCGCCTCCATGGCCTTCAAGGACGGCATGATGCGCTTGACCTTGTCGGCGCCAAAACCGGTGCCGACCATGCCGACGAACGCGAGATGATCACCGCGGTGCACGCCGGCCATCAGCGAGCGGAATTTGCCATTGGTGGTCTTGTAGCCGCCGATCACGACCTCATGGCCGGCACGGCATTTGGCCTTGGTCCAGCTTTCCGTCCGCCCCGAGCGATAGGGCGCGTCGAGCTTCTTCGACACCACGCCCTCAAGCTCAAGCTTGCAGGCCGATTGCAGCACGGCGTCGCCACCGCTCTCGAAATGCTCGACATAGCGGATCTGGCTCGATTTGCGCTTGCGCGCCTCCAGCAGCTCCTTCAACCGCGCCTTGCGCTCGCCGAGCGGTAGCCGGCGGTAATCGAGACCTTCCGTAAACAACAGGTCGAAGGCGAAAAAGATGAGCTCCTCGGTCTTGCCGTCCGACAGCGCCGCCTGGAGCGACGAAAAGTTCGGTGCCCCATTGTGGTCGAGCGCGACGATCTCGCCGTCGATCATCATGTCCGGTAACGCGCCCGCTTCTTTCGCGATGCTCGCGAATTTTTCGGTCCAGTCGAGGCCTTTGCGCGTCTTCAACGTCGCCTTGCCGCCCTCGACCCGCAGCTGCACGCGGTAGCCGTCGAACTTGATCTCGTGGCACCAGCCATCGCCGCCCGGCGGGCGCTCGACCGACGTGCAGAGCTGCGGCGCGACGAAGTCCGGCATCTCCGCCGCGTTCTTCGCGGTCGTTGCGGTCGTGGCTTTCTTCTTTGCCGTCCTGCCGGCCTTCAACGCCGCGCGCGGCGCCGGCTTGACCGTGCGCCCTTTCGCCTCGTCCGCCCGATCGGACTGCCAGACCGCGTCGGCCTTGGCCTTGGTGCCCTTCGCCAGCATGAACGGTTTTGGCGCGCGCCCCTTGCCTCCGGCGATCTGCTCCATCGCGCGCCCTGAGGCGACCGACTTGTCCTCCTCGAGAATGTCGTTGTCTGCGCCCTCGCGAACATATTCGTCGCGATGCTTGATCAAGAGCCAATTGGTCCGTTTGCCGCCGGTGCGATCGTTGCGCATGCGCACCAGGACCCAGCTGCCGTGCAGCTTCTCGCCATGCAGTGTGAATTTCAGATCGCCCTTCTTGAAACCGCGTTCGGGATCTTCGGATTCCCAGGTGCCGCGGTCCCACAGCATGACCGTGCCGCCGCCGTACTGGCCTTCCGGAATCGTGCCCTCGAAGTCGCCATAGTCGAGCGGATGGTCCTCGACCTCGACGGCCAGCCGCTTGTCGTGCGGATCGAGCGAGGGCCCTTTCGTCACCGCCCAGGACTTGAAGACGCCATCGAACTCGAGCCGCAGATCGTAGTGCAGCCGCGAAGCGTCATGCTTCTGGATCACGAAGCGCCGTTGCTTCGATGGCGCCACCGCGGCCTTGCCCGACGGCTCCGGCGTCTTCTCGAAATCACGTTTCTGTCGATACTTCGATAGCTTTTGCAGCACGGCTGGTCCCGGATTCTCTTTCGGCGTGGAAGCCTATCACGGCCCGCATCCCACCCGGAACCAAAACCCCGCGGGACGGTTGGGGTTCCAAAATGACTCGCAGACGCTGGAGAACGGAATGGCACCGCGCGCCTATTGGAAGGGAACGTTGAAGCTCTCGCTGGTCAGTTGTCCCGTTGTGCTTTATCCGGCGACCACCGCGGCCGAGAAGACGCGGTTTCACATGATCAACCGCGAGACCGGAAACCGATTGAAGCAGCAGATGATCGACGCCGAGACCGGCGACGTCGTCGAGAGCGACCAGAAGGGCCGCGGCTACGAGCTGCGCAAGGGCAAATATGTCGAGATCGAGCCGGAGGAGCTCGAAGCGGTCCAGATCGAGAGCAACCACACCATCGACATCGAGAGCTTTGTGCCGAGCGACGAGATCGACCAGCGCTACCTCAACCATCCCTACTACATCGCGCCCGACGGCAAAGCCGCGGTCGATGCCTTTGCCGTGATCCGCGACGCCATGAAGGACCAGGATCGCGTCGCGCTCGCCAAAATCGTGCTCACCAATCGCGAGCACATCATCGCGATCGAGCCGCTCGGCAAGGGACTGCTCGGCACCACGCTGCGTTTCCCCTACGAACTGCGCGACGAGGACCAGTTCTTCGACGACATCAAGAGCCCGAAGATCACCAAGGACATGGTTGAGCTCGCCGGCCATATCCTCCAGACCAAGGCCTCCCATTTCGATCCGAGCAAATTCAAGGACGACTACGAGAACGCGCTGAAGGCCCTGGTGAAGCGCAAGGCCAGCGGCAAGACAATCGAACTGCCGGAGCCTGAGGAGAAGCCGAGCAATGTCGTCAGCCTGATGGATGCGCTGAAGCAGAGCTTGAAGGGACGCGGTGGGAAGAAGACGGCGGCGAAGTCCCATGCGCGCCGAGCATCGGGGCGAACCAGGGCCCCAAAGAAGACGCACCGATCGACGGCGCGGCAGAGGAAGGCGGGTTGATTTAATCCGTCATTGCGAGCGCAGCGAAGCAATCCAGTATCTTTCCGCGGAGGCAGTCTGGATTGCTTCGCTGCGCTCGCAATGACGATGCTGATGCAGGCTTGCGCCGCCCGTCGCACGTGGGCAGCCTAATCCCCCGCCTTCAGCCTGTACCCAATCCCCGTCTCCGTCAGCACATATTGCGGCCGTTCCGGATCGGCCTCGATCTTCTGCCGGAGCTGGCGGACATAGACGCGCAGATATTGCGCGTCGGTCAACTCGTCCCAGAGCTCCCTCAGCAGGAAGCGGTGAGTGAGCACCTTGCCGGCGTGCTGCACCAACACACGCAGGAGGTCATATTCCTTCGGCGACAGTTTGACGTCGCGCTCGCCGACCTTCACGATCCGGCGCACCAGATCGACTGAGAGATCGCCGGCACGAAACACCGGGCGTTCGCCCTGGATCTGAAGCTGGTGCCGCAGCGCCGCGCGCAGGCGCGCCAGCAGCTCGTCCATGCCGAACGGCTTTGTCAGGTAATCGTCGGCCCCGAGATCGAGCGCCTCCACCTTGCCGGCCTCGTCGCCACGGCTCGACAACACCACGATCGGCACCGCGTCATTGCGGGCGCGGATGGTACGCAACAACTCATGGCCCTGGATGTCGGGAAGGCCGAGATCGAGGATGATCAGCGCGGGGCCCTCGCTGAGCTTCTCCAGCGCGGTCTTGCCGTTCGACGCCTCCAGTATCTCATAGCCTTGCGTCGAGAGCCCCATCCGCAGCAATTTGCGGATCGGCGGCTCGTCGTCGATGACCAGCACCTTGATCGGGGCTGCGCTCATGCGGCGGTATCCAATGCGTGGGTCGGGGCCGGAATGGGCAGGCGGATGGTCAGAACCGCGCCGCTCCGGTCGCTGCGATTCGCGGCCGAGATCGTGCCATGCATCGCCTCGACGAAGCCGCGGGAGATGGCGAGCCCGAGCCCGGTGCCGGGACGGACATGGTCGCCCTTCTGCGCGCGATAAAACTTGTCGAACACGCTCTCGAGCTCCTCCGACGGAATGCCGTCGCCCTCGTCGGCAATCTGGAGCACCACATGATCGCTGTCGCGCCGGCTGCGGATCGAAACCGTGGCGTGGGGCTGCGAATATTTGGCGGCGTTGTCGAGCAGGTTGAACAGCACCTGCTCGAACAGCACCGCATCGAGCTGGAGCATAGGAAGGTCTGCGGCCAACTCCAGCTCCACCTTGTGGGCGGTGAGGATCTTGGCTGCCCGCCGGAGCGCGCTGCCGACGATCTCTCCGAGATCGTGCAACGCAGCGTTGGGCACGATGGCGCCGGATTCGAGCTTGGTCATGTCGAGCAGATTGGCGATGAAGCGGTTGAGCCGTTCGGATTCGTCGATGACCGTCGCGAGCAGGTCGCGCTTCTCGGTGTCGGAGAGGGCGCTGGCGAGATCGCGCATGGTCGAGGCCGCACCCAGCACGGATGCGAGCGGCGTCTTCAGGTCGTGTGAAATCGACGTCAACAATGCGGAACGCAGCCGCTCGGATTCGACGGAGCGCTTGACGCGATCGACGTCCTCGACCAGCAGCACGCGCTCGATCGCCAGCGCGCCCTGGTCGACCAGCGCATCGAGCAGCCGGCGCTGGTCAGGCGTCAGCAAGGGACCGGTGCGGTCGTCGTCGATGCCGATCACGCCGATCGGGCCGCGCCCGGTGCGCATCGGCAGGAACAGCCGTTTTGCGCCAGGCAGGGTGTCCGAGCCGCGGCCTGCAGGCCGGTCGTTGCTCCAGGCCCAGTTGGCGGCGGCAAGGTCGGCCTGATCGAGATCGTCTTCGGGGGGATAGCCCGACTTCACCGTGAGCAGGCCGTCCTCCGGCAACAGCAGCACCACGCGGACTTTCAGCATCAGCGCGATCTGGTAGGCGGTCGCCCACAGCACGTCGTCGAGCGTGCCGGTACCGGCGAGCTTGCGGCTGAATGCATAGAGTTGCTCGGTGGTCCGGATGCGACCGATCGCAGCATCGGCCTGGGTGCGGACCCGCCCCGCGACGTTCGACACCACGAACGCAATCAGCATGAAGAAAAAGAACGCCGCGACATTGGTCGGATCGGTGATGGTGAAGGTATAGACCGGCGGCAGAAAGAAGAAATTGTAGGCGAGTGATGCCGCGACACTCGCAAGTAACGACGGCCACAATCCGTAGCGCACGGCAACGGTCACCACGGCGGTCAGGAACATCAGGTCGACGTTCTCAATGCCGAAATACGGCTTGATGGCCACGGCAGCAGCGAGGCCAAGCGCGGTGATCCCGAGTGCCTTCAGATAGGGCCGCGCGTCGAACGGGTCCGATCGCGTTGCGGTCTGCACCGCCGTCTTTGGCGCCGGCTCGCTCGTGAGCTCGTCGCCAGGAATGACATGCACGCTGATATTGCCGGCGCGGCGCACCAGATCGTGCACGACGGAACCGCGCGTCATCTCGAACCAGAGCGAGCGTGTCGACTTGCCGATCACGATCTGGGTGACGTTGTTGCCCTGCGCGAAGTTGACGACGTCGTCGGCGAGGCGGCGGCCAACGCCCGGAATCGTCAGCGCCTCACCGCCAAGCGATTCCGCGAGCCGCAGCGTATCGGCCAGCCGGTCGCGCTGCTCGTCGGACAGCTGGAGCGAGCGTCGCGTCTCGATCGAGACCGCGATGAACGGCGCGTGCAGCCGGTCGGCCAGCCGCTTGGTGTAGCGCACGAGGCTGGCCGCACGCGGATCTTCGCTGACGCAGACGAGGATGCGCTCGCCTGCGGCCCAGGGACCCGCGATCGCATTCGCCTGCATGTGGGTGAGCAGCTGCTCGTCGACCCGCTCGGCCGTGCGCCGCAGCGCGAGTTCGCGCAGCGCGGTCAGGTTGCCCGGCGAGAAATAATGCTCCAGCGCCCGCTCGGCCTGCCTGGAGACATAGACCTTGCCCTCTTTCAGCCGCTGGATCAGGTCGTCCGGCGTGAGATCGATCAGTTCGATGGCGTCTGCGCGGTCGAACACCGAATCCGGCACGGTCTCCCGCACCCGCACATGGGTGATCTGCGCAACGACGTCGTTCAGGCTCTCGATGTGCTGAATATTGACGGCGGTGTAGACGTCGATGCCATGGGACAGCAGTTCTTGGACATCGAGATAGCGTTTTGGATGGCGGCTGCCGGCGGCATTGGTGTGGGCGAGCTCGTCGACCAGCGCGATTTTCGGCCGGCGCGCGATCACGGCGTCGAGGTCCATTTCCTCGACAGTCTGGCCGCGATAATCGAGCTTCTTGCGCGGGATCACTTCCAGCCCGCGCACCAGCGCCTCAGTCTCGGCCCGGCCATGGGTCTCGACGAAGCCGACCACGACGTCGATGCCTGACTTGCGCCTGGCGTGGGCGCTTTGCAGCATCTCGTAGGTCTTGCCGACGCCGGGAGCGGCGCCGACGAAGATCTTCAGCTTGCCGCTCACGCCCTCCTCCCGGCGCGCGGCTTCCAGCAGCGCCTCGGGCGAAGGACGTTGTTCGGGATCGCGGCGCTCTCGGACCATCAGGTCAATATAATCATCCGCGCGGACCTAGCCTAGACTACTTCGTGGCACGATCGAGCGCGAGATTGAGAGCCAGCACATTGACCCGGGGCTCGCCGATCAGGCCGAGCAGGCGGCCCTGGATGTTGGAAGCCACCATTTGCTTGACCTGATCCTCCGGCACGTTTCGCGCCTTCGCTACGCGCGGCACCTGGAATTCCGCCGCTTCCGGCGAGATATCCGGATCAAGGCCGCTGGCCGAGGTCGTCACGAGGTCGACCGGCACGGCGACATTGGGGTTCTCGCCCTTGAGCTTGTCCACATCTTCCTTCAGCCGGTCGGCCAGCGCCTTGCTGGTGGGACCGAGATTGGAGCCACCCGAATTGGCGGCGTTGTAGGGCGCCGGTACCGTCTTGGTCGAATCGTTCGGGTCCGACGCCACTGTCGCCGAGAGGCGACCGTGGAAATATTTGTCGTCCTTGAACTCCTGCCCGATCAGGGCGGAGCCGACCACCTTGCCGTCCTTCTCGATCAGGCTGCCCTGCGCCTGCGCGGGGAAGATCGCGCCAGCAATAGCGGTCATCGCGAGCGGATAGGCAAGTCCGGTGATGGCGGTAAGCACCAGCAGCAGGACGATGGCGGGGCGGATTTCTCTGAGCATGTGTTTCTCCTATTTCTCCGTCATTGCGAGCGAAGCGAAGCAATCCAGAATCTTTCCGCAGAGGCAGTCTGGATTGCTTCGTCGCTTCGCTCCTCGCAATGACGGGTTAAGCCAGGTGCAAGGCAACGACCACGAGATCGATCGCCTTGATGCCGATGAAGGGAATGACGATGCCGCCGAGGCCGTAGATCAGCAGGTTGCGCCGGAGCAATGCGCCGGCCCCGACCGCGCGATAAGCGACGCCCTTGAGCGCCAGCGGGATCAGCGCGATGATAACAAGCGCGTTGAAGATGATCGCCGACAGGATAGCGCTCTGCGGGCTCGACAGGTTCATGACATTGAGCACGTTGAGCTGGGGGTAGAACGCCAGGAACATCGCCGGGATGATCGCGAAATATTTCGCGACGTCGTTGGCGATCGAGAACGTGGTCAGCGCGCCGCGCGTCATCAGCAGCTGCTTGCCGATCTCGACCACCTCGATCAGCTTGGTCGGGTTGGAGTCGAGGTCGACCATGTTGCCGGCCTCGCGGGCTGCCTGCGTGCCGGTGTTCATGGCGACACCGACGTCGGCCTGAGCGAGCGCCGGCGCGTCGTTGGTGCCGTCGCCGCACATCGCCACCAGCTTGCCGTTGGCCTGCTCGTCCCGGATCAGCTTGAGCTTGTCCTCCGGGGTTGCCTGCGCCAGGAAGTCGTCGACGCCGGCTTCCGCTGCAATCGCGGCGGCCGTCATGGGATTGTCGCCGGTGATCATGACGGTGCGGATGCCCATGCGCCGCAGCTCGGCAAAGCGCTCGCGGATGCCGCCCTTGACGATGTCCTTGAGCTGGATGACGCCGAGCAGCCTACCGTCCCTGGCGACCGCCAGCGGCGTGCCGCCGGCCTTCGAAATGTCGTCGGCAATGGTCTGGATCTCGCGACCGATGTCCGAGAGCCCGGCGGGCTGGATGGAACGAGCCGTGTTGCCTGAGGCGACCACCAGCGGTGCACCACCACCGACATAGTTGAGGATGGCATCGACCGCGCCCTTGCGCACTGACGAGCCGCCGGCGTCGACGCCGCTCATGCGGGTCTGCGCCGTGAACGGGATGAAGGTGGCTCCCAACTCGGCCATGTCGCGGCCACGGATGCCGTATTTCTCCTTGGCCAGCACCACGATCGAACGGCCCTCCGGGGTCTCGTCGGCAAGCGAGGCGAGCTGGGCCGCGTTCGCGAGCTCCTGCTCGGTGACGCCGCGCACCGGGCGGAAGGAGGTCGCCTGGCGGTTGCCGAGTGTAATCGTTCCGGTCTTGTCGAGCAGCAGCGTGTCGACGTCTCCGGCGGCCTCGACGGCGCGGCCGGACATCGCCAGCACGTTGAAGCGGACCAGGCGGTCCATGCCGGCGATGCCG
Organism: Bradyrhizobium sp. MI1.11; assembly: GCF_055811255.1. Classification (NCBI taxonomy): domain Bacteria; kingdom Pseudomonadati; phylum Pseudomonadota; class Alphaproteobacteria; order Hyphomicrobiales; family Nitrobacteraceae; genus Bradyrhizobium; species Bradyrhizobium sp. MI1.11. The sequence goes on along the minus strand of NZ_JBVVPM010000040.1, from coordinate 40,970 downwards.
ATTGCCGACAGCAGCGCGCCGATCGTGGTCGGGATCAGCGTCACGAACAGCGCGACCAGCACAACCACCGAGATCGAGCCGCCGGCATACGCCGCGTAGCTCGGGATGGTGACGGTTGCGAACACGAAGATGATGGTGAGGCCGGCTAGCAGGATGTTGAGCGCGATCTCGTTCGGGGTCTTTGCTCGTTCAGCGCCCTCGACCAGCTTGATCATGCGGTCGATGAAGGTCGAACCTTGCGCTGCCGTGATCCGCACGCGAATCCAGTCGGACAGCACCTGGGTGCCGCCGGTCACCGCCGAACGGTCGCCGCCGGATTCGCGGATCACGGGTGCGGACTCGCCGGTGATGGCGGCTTCGTTGACGGAAGCAACGCCCTCGATCACCTCGCCATCGGAGGGGATGGTATCGCCGGCCTCGACCAGCACGATGTCACCAACCTTGAGGCTGGTCCCCGGCACGAGATTGAAGGCCAGGCCGGCGCCGGTCAGCAGCTTGGCCTGGCTCTCGGTGCGGGTCTTGCGCAGCGATTCCGCCTGCGCCTTGCCACGGCCTTCGGCCACCGCTTCGGCGAAGTTGGCGAACAGCACCGTGAACCAGAGCCAGACGATGATCTGGAAGGTAAAGCCGAGATTCCCACCGCCCGTGACGAGATCGCGCAGGAAGATCACAGTGGTGAGCGCGGCCACGATCTCGACCACGAACATCACGGGATTCTTGATCATCAAGCGCGGATCGAGCTTGGCGAAGGACGCGCGGATCGCAGGCACGACGATCTTGGGATCGAGCATCGCCGAGACGGACGCGCGTTTTTGCAGTTTCATGGTATCCATGGAGGTCACTCCGAACAGTCAGAAGGCGGTCGATCAGAACACTCGCTGGTCAGAACACTTGGCCGGCGTTCATCGCGAGATGCTCGACGATGGGACCGAGAGCGAGGGCCGGGAAGAAGGTCAGGCCGCCGATGATCAGAATCACGCCGACAACGAGGCCGACGAACAGCCCGCCCGTGGTCGGGAGGGTGCCCGCGGACGGCGGGATCGATTTCTTGGCGGCCAGCGAACCCGCAATCGCCATCGCCGGGATGATCATGAAGAAGCGGCCGACGAACATCGCGCTTGCCAGCGTGAGGTTGTAGAAGAAAGTGTTGCCGGTGAGGCCTGCGAAGGCCGAGCCGTTGTTGCCGGTCGCCGAGGTGAAGGCGTAGAGCACCTCGGTGAAGCCGTGCGGCCCGGCATTCGCCATTGAGGCGACCGCCGCCGGATAGACCACGCCGACCGCGCTCCAGCCGAGGATCATCAGCGGCAGCACCAGGATCGCGAGCATCGCCATCTTGACCTCGCGCGCCTCGATCTTCTTGCCGACATATTCCGGCGTGCGGCCGACCATCAGGCCCGCCACGAAGATCGCGAGGATGACGAACAGCAGCATGCCGTACATGCCGGCGCCGACGCCGCCGACAATGACTTCGCCGAGCTCGATGTTGATCAGCGGAATCATGCCGCCGAGTGCGGTGAAGCTGTCATGCATGGCGTTGACCGCGCCGCAGGAGGCGGCCGTCGTGATCACGGCGAACAGCGAGGACGCGACGATGCCGAAGCGGACCTCCTTGCCCTCCATATTGCCGCCGGTCAGCTCGAGCACGTGCAGGGTCGAAGTGCCGCTGGCTTCCGCCCAATAAGTCACGGCGACACCAGCGAGAAACAGCACGCCCATCACGGACAGGATTGCCCAGCCCTGGCGCTGGTTGCCGACCATGCGGCCGAACACGTTGGTCAGCGCGGCGCCGAGCGCGAAGATCGACAGCATTTGCACGAAGTTCGACAGCGCGGTCGGGTTCTCGAAGGGGTGCGCGGCGTTGGCATTGAAGAAGCCGCCGCCATTGGTGCCGAGCATCTTGATCGCGACCTGCGAGGCGACCGGCCCGACCGCAATGGTCTGCTTGGCGCCTTCGAGCGTTGTCGCATCGACATAATCGCCAAGCGTCTGCGGTATGCCCTGCCAAACCAGAAACAGCGTGTAGACGATGCAGATCGGCAGCAGGACGTACAATGTGCAGCGGGTGACATCGACCCAGAAATTCCCGACGGTGCGTGCCGACGCACGCGAGAAGCCACGGATCAGCGCCACCGCCAGCGCGATGCCGGTCGCCGCCGACAAGAAATTCTGGTGCGTCAGGCCGAGCATCTGCACGAGATAAGACAGCGTGCTCTCGCCGCCGTAGTTCTGCCAGTTGGTGTTGGTGATAAAGGAGATCGCGGTGTTGAAGGAGAGATCCTCGGCGACCGCGGCCTGGCCTGCTGGATTGAAGGGCAGGATCGCCTGCAAACGCATCACGCCGTAGATGATGAGGAAGCCACCGACATGGAACAGCAGCATGGCGACCGTATAGGTCAGCCAATGCTGCTCGCGCTTCTCGTCGACGCCGGAGAACCAGTAGATGCCGGCCTCGATCGGACGCAGCACCGGCGACAGGAAGGTCCGCTCGCCGTTGAACACGCTCGTCATGTACCAGCCGAGCGGCTTTACGAGCGCGACGATAATGACGCAAAAGAGAATGATCTGGAGCCAACCGATCATAGTCATGAAATCAACCCTTCAGGCTTCGTGAGCACGGTCAGAATCGCTCGGGCCGCAGCAGCGCGTAAGTGAGGTAGAACAGGAGGCCGAGCGAGACGACGCCAGCGAGCGAATAATCGAAGATCATGGTCCGCTCCCTCAAAGCCGCTCGCAGGCGTAGGTGTAGCCGATCGCAAGGGCGAAGAAGCCGAAGCCCAGCGCCAGCATCAGAATGTCCATCATGGAGATACTCCTCGTTGCGCCCTTGATTTCGGCGCAACCGTTTCTCGGGAGACCCGGTCGGCGCGTGAAAGGAAATGCCGGTGCATTCCACGGCGCCTACCGGGACTTTTGACCGTGCTGAAGTGCCACCGCGGGCATAGGTTTTCGAGACGAAGGCCGTGGCGAAGTTATAGGAATCTCATAAAGGGGCGGGGCTGACAGCGTGGTCGGACAACGCTCGCGAGGCACATCACATCGTCGTCCCGGCGAAGAATGGCGCGCCACCGCCCCATCCCACACTTATGAAATCCCTATATCTCCCGTTTTCAAATGCCATTTTCGCCATCTTGGAGAGGCCGGCCGACTGACCGACGCCAATTCCAGGAGGCCTGACATGACCGCCGCACGCCGACACCACGAACTGCCGTCACTCAGCGACCGCTTGCGCAACACGCAGGTGATGACGCGGCCGTTGATGCTCGACATCATCGCGCACGTCTGCCGCCGCTTCCCTTCGCTTGGACCAAGCGAACGCACCGCACGCATCATGCGCCTGATCGATGTCGAGGCCTGGGCCGATGCCACGCTGGCGCTGGTAGAGCTGGAGCTGCCGCTATGGCAGGTCCGCCGCATCGCCTATGACGAGGGCGAATGGCACTGTGCGCTCTCGCGCGAACGCGAGTTGCCGGACTGGCTCGACGCCGCGGTCGAGGCCAGCCACGTCGATCTTTCGCTGGCGCTGCTGTCGGCTTTCATCGAGGTCGAGGCATTGGCCCTGGAAGTTTCGCGTCCGAGCGTTCCCACTGTTCGTCCCGCGTCTGACCCGCTCTATGAGCCGGTCGGCTGCGAAAATTTCGGCTAGTCCGCCGCTTGTCATCACAGTCGTGGCGCGCAGCCTCGGAGCATAAGCCCTCAGGCGCATCGACCGCGAATTGACCATGGCTGCCTACGGGGCGAGCAACCGGCTCCGTGGCCAAGAGGCACGGCTAAAAGGCGTGGCCAAAAACACTCGGCCGATCTGGCGCAGTTTCACGGAACCGTGTAGATCGGTTTCATGAGCATCAGCAACGTCAACGTGGTCGCCCATCCCCTGGTCCAGCACAAGCTCTCCCTGATGCGGGAGAAGGACCGCTCGACCAAGAGCTTTCGCGAGATCCTGAACGAGATCGGGATGCTGCTCGGCTACGAGGTGACGCGCGACCTGCCGCTGGAGCTGGTCGATATCGAGACGCCGATTTCGCCAATGCGGGCGCCCAAGATCGCCGGCAAGAAGCTCACGCTGGCGCCGATCCTGCGCGCCGGCGTCGGCTTCCTCGACGGCATGCTGGCGTTGATGCCCTCGGCGCGCATCGCCCATATCGGGCTCTACCGCGATCCCGAGACGTTGCAGGCCGTGGAATATTACTTCAAGGCGCCGCAGGACCTGTCGGACCGCACCGTGATCCTGATGGATCCCATGCTGGCGACCGGTAACTCGGCCTGCGCCGGCGCCTCGCTGCTGAAGGCGCGCGGCGCCCGCGACATCCGCTTCGTCTGCCTTCTGGCCGCGCCTGAAGGCATCGCGCAGTTCCAGAGCGAGCATCCCGACGTGCCGGTCTGGACCGCCGCGATCGACGAGCGGCTCAACGACCACGGCTACATCGTGCCGGGGCTGGGCGACGCCGGCGACCGGATGTTCGGCACCAAGTAGACAGGTTCGCGCGATCGGGTTAGTCCGGTTGCCATGAGCGCTAACGAATTTTCGCTGCAATCGCTGATCCGGACCGAAGCCGCCGCCGACCCGGCCTTCGTGTTCGACGGCACGCCGGTCTCGCGCGCGGAATTCTCGGAAAAGATCGAGCAGACCGCCGCCTGGCTTGCCGCGCGCGGTATCGGCAAGGGCGATGTCGTCGCGGTCTGGCTGGTCAACCGGATCGAATGGATCCCGCTGCTGTTCGCGGCCGCCCGGCTTGGGGCAATCGTCGCCGCCGTCAATACGCGCTACCGCAGCGCGGAGGTCGCGCATCTCCTGAAGCTGTCCGGCGCCCGTCTGATGGTGATCGAAGCCGCGTTCCGCTCGATCGACTTTGTCGCTATTCTCGCCGACATTGCGAAGGACGAGGTGCCTGCGCTGCGAGAGATCGCGGTGGTCGGCGCGGATGAGATTCCCGCCCGATGGCCCTGCGTGCGCCTCGATGCCTTCGAGAAGCGCTATCCGCCTGCCCCGCCTGCTCAGGATGATTTCGATCTGCCGGTTCTGCTCTACACGACATCGGGCACCACCAAGGGACCGAAGCTTGTCGCGCATTCGCAGCGAACGTTGGCCACGCACGCCGCCTCCGTTGCCAAGGCGCTCAAACTCTCGCCACAGCGCCATGCGCTGCTGGCCATGCTGCCGTTCTGCGGCACTTTTGGCATGACGAGCCTGCTCGGCTTCGTCGCAGCGGGCGCGACCGTCCATGCGCTCGACGCCTTCGAGGCCGCGCCGGCGCTGAGGCTTCTCCGCGAGTGCGGGATCACGCATGCCTTTGGCTCGGACGAGATGTTCCGCCGCATCCTCGCCCTCACCGAGGCGCCGCATCCGTTTCCGCATCTCGAAGTCTGCGGCTTTGCCGCGTTCCAGCCCGGCTGGCGCGAGCTCGCTGCCGAGGCCGAGGCGCGCGGCATGCCGTTGCACGGCCTCTACGGTTCGAGCGAGGTGCAGGCGCTGTTCTCGATCGCACGCTCGAGTGACGCCTTCACAGATCGCATCGAGGGCGGCGGCTGGCCGATGTCGCCGGAGGCCAAGGTCCGTGTGCGCGACACCGAGACCGGCGAGCTCGCGGCTTCAGGTGTCTCAGGCGAGATCGAGATCAACGCGCCGTCGCGCTTCCTGGGCTACTACAACAATCCCGACGCGACGCGCGACGCCATCACCGCGGATGGCTTCTTCCGCACCGGCGATATCGGCCGGCTGCGCGGCGACGGCTCCTTCGTGTACGAAACCCGCGCGGGCGACGCCATGCGGCTCGGCGGCTTCCTGGTCGCGCCCGGCGAGATCGAAGACGAACTCAAATCGTGCGCTGGTGTGGCCGACGCCCAGGTCGTCGCGGTCGATCTGAAGGGAAACGCCCGCTGCGTTGCCTTCGTGATCCCCGCCCGGGAACCCCACCACGAGCCGCCGCAGCAGGACGCGTTGATCGCGCGTCTGCGCGAGCGGCTGGCCGGCTACAAGGTCCCGGCGCGGATCTATGTCGTAGAAGCTTTCCCCGTCACCGACAGTGCCAACGGCGTCAAGATCCAGCGCGCCAGGCTTCGCGCCATGGCGATGGAGCGGATCGCTGCCGAATAACGTCTATGGGCTTCGCTTGGAGGCGACCATCGCAGCGCCCCACAATGGTGCGCGCTCAAGCCTAGTATGACTTGGCCAGCCCCAGCACCTTTTCCGCAATGAAGCTGAGCGCAAGCTGCGGGCTGACCGGTGCGATGCGCGGGATCAGCACTTCGCGCAAGTAACGTTCGACGTGGAACTCCTTGGCATAGCCGAAGCCGCCATGGGTCATCACCGCCTGCTCGCAGGCATGATATCCGGCTTCGCCCGCAATGTATTTCGCGGCATTGGCGGCGCCACCGCAAGGCATGCCCTTGTCGTATTGCCAGGCGGCCGACATCACCATCAGCCAGGCCGCCTCGAGCTCCACCCAGTTGACGGCCAGCGGATGCTGAATGCCCTGGTTCTTGCCGATGGGCCGGTTGAACACCACGCGGGTCTTGGCGTATTCGGTCGCGCGCGACAGTGCGAGCTTGCCGAGACCGACGGCTTCCGCTGCGATCAGAATGCGCTCCGGGTTCATGCCCTCGAGGATATACTGGAAGCCTTTGCCTTCTTCGCCGATGCGGTCTTCCATGGGGATCTCGAAATCCTCGAAGAACAGCTCGTTGGAATCGACGACCTTGCGGCCCATCTTCTCGATCTCGTGGACCTTGATCCTGTTGCGATCGAAGTCCGTATAGAACAGGCTCAACCCATGCGTCGGCGAGCGCACCTCCTCCAACGGCGTGGTGCGCGCAAGCAGCAGGATCTTGTGCGCGACCTGCGCGGTCGAGATCCACACCTTCTGGCCGTTGACGATGTAGCGGTCGTTCTTGGCCACCGCGCGGGTCTTGAGCTGGGTGGTGTTGAGGCCGGTGTTGGGCTCGGTCACGGCAAAGCACGCCTTCTCGCGGCCCTCGACCATCGGCGGCAGCATGCGCTTGCGCTGTTCCTCGGTGCCGAACACGACCACGGGATTGAGGCCGAACACGTTGATGTGCACCGCGGATGCGCCGGACATGCCGGCGCCGGATTCCGCGATGGCGCGCATCATGATCGCGGCCTCGGTGATGCCGAGGCCGGAGCCGCCGTAGGCCTCCGGCACGCAGATGCCGAGCCAGCCCGCGTCGGCGAGCGCCTTATGGAAGTCGTGCGGAAAACCGCCGTCGTGGTCCTTCTTCAGCCAATAGGCGTCGGGAAAGTCTTCGCAGATCTTCGCGATAGCGTCGCGAATGGCCTCCTGCTGATCCGTGAGCGCGAAATCCATGATGGTCTCCTTGCTGGGAGCCGCGCCCGCGCAATCTCCCGCCTCTTCGCGTTTCCCATGCGAAGGCCGTGGCCGATGACTGTACCCGGACGTTCCCTCGCTTGCGTTCTTTAGCTTGAAAAACCGGGTACAGATACGTGAATTTGCCTGCCAACTGTGTGTACCATGCATGGGATCATGCGGCGCCACGGTGTGAACGCGCCGTTATTTCGCAGGGAGGAAGACCGCGATGGCCGGACTTTATTTCGAGGAGTTTTCGGTGGGCCAGGAGTTCAGGCATCCCCTGACGCGGACCGTCACGGAGATGGATAACACCATGTTCAGCCTGCTGACGCTCAACCCGCAGCCGCTGCACATCGACGCGCATTTTTCGGCCCAGACCGAGTTCGGCCAGCGCATTTTCAACAGCCTTTACACCCTCGGCATCATGATCGGCATGACGGTCTATGATACGACCATGGGAACCACCGTTGCCAACCTGGGCATGACCGACGTCACTTTTCCGAAACCGGTCTTCCATGGCGACACTTTGCGGGCGACGACGAAGGTGCTTTCGTTGCGGGAATCCAAATCGCGCCCCAAGGCGGGCATCGTCGAGTTCGAGCACCACGCTCTCAACCAGAACGACGAGATCGTCGGAAAATGCCGCCGCATGGCGATGATGCACAAGAGGCCGGTCTGATGCGTTCGATGCTGTTCGTGCCGGGCGACTCCCCGCGCAAATTCGAGAAGGCCAGCGAAGGCAACGCCGACGCGCTGATCATCGACCTCGAGGATTCGGTCGTCACCGACAAGAAGCCGGAGGCGCGCGGGTTGACGTTGGCGATGCTGAAGGGCCGCAACAAACCCCATCAGCTCTATGTCCGCGTCAACGCGCTCGACACCGGCATGACGCTCGCCGACCTCGCCGCGGTGATTCCAGGCAAGCCCGACGGCATCGTGCTGCCGAAATCGCAGGGCGGCGACGACGTTCGGCAGGTCGCGACCTGGCTCGAAGCTTTGGAGGCTGCGGCTGGCATCGCCATCGGCGCAACGCGCATCGTCTGCGTCGCGACCGAAACCGCAGGATCGATCTTCGGGCTCGGCAGCTACAAGGGCTGCTCTCCTCGCCTCGCGGGCCTGATGTGGGGCGCGGAGGATCTCTCGGCCTCGCTCGGCGCTACTGAAAAGGCCTCAGGCGGCGTGTTCCACAGCCCCTATCGCTTGGCGCGCGATCTCTGCCTGATGGCGGCGGCCGCGGCCGAGGTCGCGCCGATCGACACCGTCTATACCGACATCGACAATCTGGCGGGGCTCGAACAGGAAACGCGCGCGGCGCGGCGCGACGGTTTTTCGGCGAAAGCGCTGATCCATCCCAAGCACGTCGACGTGGTCAACGCGGCGTTCGAACCGACCGAGGCCGAGCGCAATTGGGCCGAGAAGGTGATCGCAGCATTCGCGAGCAATCCGAACTCCGGCACGCTGCGCCTCGACGGCCAGATGATCGACAAGCCGCATCTTCGTGCTGCGATGAAGATTCTCGGCCAGAGCTAGAGCAGGACGCCGCGCTGCGACAAGGGATCGAGGCCACTCTCAGCGTCGTCGTGACCGGGCTTGTCCCGGCCATTCACGGGCTTCCACACAACCGGCGCCCAAGAACGTGGATGCCCGGGACAAGCCCGGGCATGACGAAGCGAAAACGTCTCGCCCCTCAGGTTACGCAGTTGGGGAGAGCGGAAGCCCGCCGCTAGACGATCTTGATCGACATGTCCGGCAAGCCGTCGAGCTTGCACAACAGCACGTCGCCCTTCACGACCGGACCGACATTCTCGGGCGTGCCGGAATAGATGATGTCGCCGGCCTTGAGCTCGAACGCTTCCGACAGCTTTGCGATCTGCTCGGCCACACTCCAGATCATCTTGCTGAGATCCGAGCTCTGCTTCACTGTGCCGTTGATCGCGAGCGAGATGGCACCCTTGTCGAAATGGCCGGTCTTGCTGGCCGGGTGGATCGGACCGATCACCGCGGCGTGGTCAAAGCTCTTGCCGATCTCCCACGGCTTCTTCTCCGCGGCCATGCCGTTCTGGAGATCGCGCCGGGTCATGTCGAGGCCGAGCGCATAACCATAGACATGGTCGAGCGCCTTCTCGGCCGGGATGTTGCTGCCGCCGGATTTCAACGCGGCGACCAGCTCGACCTCGTGGTGATAGTTCTTGGTCAGCGACGGATAGGGATGATCGGCGACCTCGCCCACAGCGACGTTCTGGATCGCGTCGGTCGGCTTCTGGAAGAAGAACGGCGGCTCGCGGTTCGGGTCCGAGCCGCGCTCGATCGCATGCGCCGCGTAGTTGCGCCCGATGCAGTAGATGCGTCGGACCTGGAACACCTGGGTTTCGCCGACGATCGGGATGGTGACCATCGGCACTGGAAAGATCGGCTTCGGCCCGGTCTGCGCCGCAGCCGGCGCAACTTCCGCGATCGAGACAGCACCTGCGGCCGCGGCAATTGCGAGCAGCTCTCGTCGCGTTGGTGAGATCTCTTTCATGTTTTGTGCTCCCTTTTTATGTTCGTTGGGCGCATCATGCGCGCCGACCCGCCTGATAATCAATATTCAGTATGCCACCAATGCTGCACCGGCACGTCCTCTGATCGACGAGAACAGGCCACCTGCAGCCGCGCCTTCCAAACCGGCTCCCTTTCGCCACTAGCATGGAACTTGCATAAATTCTGGGCGACATGGATGCCGCATGAACCTCATCAGCCTCGATATCCGCATGCTCCGGTCGCTGATCTCCGTGGTCGAGACCGGCAGCATTACCGAGACCGCGCGGCGGCTGGGCCGCACCCAGCCGGCGATCACCCTGCAATTGCAGCGGCTGGAGGAGCTCACCGGCAAGCAATTGTTCGAGCATGCCGGCCGCCGGCTGACGCTGAGTGAGGACGGCACCACGGTTCTCACCTACGCCAAATCCATCCTGCGGTTGCATGACGAGTTGATTTCGCAGCTGGCGTCGCAGGAGATCGAGGGTCAGGTCGTACTCGGCACGCCCGACCTCTATGCCGCCTTCATGCTGCCGCAGATCCTCAGCGTGTTCCGAAAATCCTTCCCGCGCGTCCAGGTCGAGCTCAATTGCGCGCTCTCGACGCCGCTGGTGGGCCTCGTCAAGCGCGGCGATGTCGACATCGCGCTCGTCACCCGCATGAATGATTTTACGGGCGGCCAGGTGGTACGGCGCGAGCAACTGGTCTGGATGACCGGCGAGCAGTCCACCGCGCACCAGGAGCGGCCCATTCCGCTGGCATTGCTGCCTCCGGGCAACATCTATCGCGACTACGCGATCGACACGCTGGAACGTGCGAATTTGCGCTGGCGCATCGCCTGCGTCAGCGAAAGCGTCGGCGGCCTTCAGGCGGCGGCCTTCGCCGGCATGGCCGTGACCGTACTCGGCCGCAGCGCGCTGGTCCCGGCGATGCGCGAGATCGGCCCGAACGAGGGCCTGCCGCCGCTGCCGAAGATCGAGCTGCTGCTCTACAAGTCGAGCGGCGCGACCTCGAAGGCGGCGACCGCGCTGCACGACTATCTCGCGCACTATCTGCGGCTCGACGAGGAGCTCAGCGGCCGCGGCGACCTGATCGAGCTGTCCTGAGCTTCATGCCTTCGCGCGCGCCGGCTTTTCGCGGAGCGCCAGTGACGGCCAGAACGCTGCCCAGGGCTGCGCCGCTTCGAACGCAGCGGCGATGCGGAAGATCGTGGGCTCGTCGAGCCAGGCAGCGACGATCTGCAAGCCGATCGGCATTCCCTCGCGATCGAAGCCGCAAGGCAGCGTCGCGGCCGGTAGGCCGGCGAGATTGATCGGCCAGGTGAAGGGCGACCAGCCGAGATGCGGATCGACCTTCCCGCCGTCGATCGTCTCGACGCCGAGACGGCCGGCCTCGAACGCAGTCACCGCGACGGTCGGCGTCACCAGCGCATCGACGCGCTCGAAAAGCTTCAGGAAGCCGCTGCGAGCCTGGCCGCGGCGATACCCCGCTTCGATATAGTCCGTGCCGCTGTAGCGCCGACCGGCACTGATGACGTCAAGATAATCTGCTTCGGAGCTGGCGAGATCGGCCGTGGTCTTGCTCGCGACAGCCGCCGCCTGTTCGGTAAATGCGATCGGCTTCAGCGTGTGCTCGAGGATGCCGGGATCGAGGCCCGGACCATCCATGGTGACCTGCGCGCCGCAGGCATCGAGAATGGCCAACGCCTTGCCGAACGCCGCGCGCACATCGGGGCTGACGGCGGCGTAGCCGAGATCGACGCTGGCGCCGATACGAATGCCGTTCAACGGCGCCGCCTTCGTATCAAACCGCCGCGCCGCCACCGGCAGGCTCGCGGGATCGCGCAGATCGTAGCCGGCGATGATCTCCAGCGTCAGCGCGGCATCCGCGACCGTGCGCGTGATCGGCCCGGTATGCGCGAGCGAGCCCCAGGACGGTGGCGAGAAGCCGGGTGAACGCGGCACCAGGCCAAAGGTCGGCTTGAGGCCGAACACTCCGCAAAAAGACGAAGGCACGCGGATCGAGCCCACGCCGTCCGTTCCGATCGCGATCGGACCGCAGCCGGCGGCAACGCCCGCCGCCGCGCCGCCGCTCGATCCGCCACTGGTGCGACCGGGGTTCCAGGGATTGCGCGTGGTGCCGGTGACCGGGCTGTCCGCCGTCAACTTGTAACCGGACTCGCAGGTCGTGGTCTTGCAGGTGACGATTGCACCCGCCTCCTTCAGCGCCGAGACAACGGCCGCATCGGCATCGGGCACGAATGCCTTGTTCGTCGGCGAGCCGCCATAGGCCGGCACGCCTGCGACAAAGACCAGGTCCTTGATCGTCACAGGTATACCGGCGAGCGGCCCCTTGGCCTCGCCGGCACGCATCTCCCTGGTGAGACGATCGGCCTCCGCCCTCGCCTGCTCGTACATCGGCGTCACCACCGCGTTGCAGGCCTCGTTCGTCGCCTCCAGCGCGGCAATGGTGTCGTCGACGACATCGCGCGGAGTGAACGCCTTGCGCCGGTAGCCGGCCAGGATCTCGGTTGCGGAAAGCGAGCCAAGACCAGTCGGCGCCGGCGGGACGGCCGTTCGGCCGGAACCATCAGTCATCATCAACCCTAAAAGAGCTAGCTGAGCGCCGCGTCGACGGCGCGCTTGGCCATGACCGTGACGAGATGCGCACGGTAGTCGGCTTCGGCATGGATGTCCGAAGTGAGGCCCTCGGTGTCGATCTTGATCGCCGCGATCGCGGACGGATCGAAACTTCGAGACAGCGCTTCTTCCATCGGGGGAACGCGGAATACGCCGGAGCCCGCTCCGGTCACGGCCACGCGAACGTCATCGGCGAATTTCGCCACGAACACGCCGACCAGCGCATAGCGCGACGCCGGCGCCTTGAACTTGGCGTAGCCCGCCTTGAGCGGTACGGGAAAGCGGATCGCGGTGATGATCTCGCCAGGTTCGAGCGCGGTCTCGAACAGGCCGCGGAAGAACCCGTCGGCCGCGATCTCGCGCGTGCTGGTGACGACGGTCGCGCCAAGGCCCAGCACACCTGCCGGATAATCGGCCGCCGGATCGTTGTTCGCGACCGAACCGCCGATCGTGCCGCGGATGCGCACGGCGGGATCGCCGATCATCGACGCCAGCGCGGCGAGACCGGGAATCTTTCCCTGCACCAGCTTCGAGGCGGCCACCACCGCGTGTGGCGTCATCGCACCGATGGTGATGGTGGCGCCGCCGTCGGTGATGCCCTTCAGATTCCCGAGCTTCGACAGGTCGATCAAGGCAGGCGGGCTCGCCAGCCGCTGCTTCAGCGTCGGGATCAGCGTCATGCCGCCGGCGACGAGCTTGCTGTCCTCGATCGATGTGAGCAGTTTGGCAGCGTCGGGAATCCGGTCCGGCTGGTGATAGGCAAACGGTTTCATGATTGTCCTCCCTATTCCGCAGCGACCGGCAGCGATGCATTCTGAAGCAGGCGCCAAATCCGGTTCGGCGTCGCCGGCATGTCGACATGGGCGACGCCGAGATGCGACAGCGCATCGACCACCGCATTGATGACCGCAGCCGGCGAACCGATGGTGCCGACCTCGCCGCAACCCTTCACGCCCATCGGCGTGTGCGTGCACAGCGTCGAATGGGTCGAGATGTTCATCATCGGCATGTGGTCGGCGCGCGGCATGCAGTAGTCCATCAGCGAGCCCGATAGCAGCTGGCCCGAGCCCTCGTCATAGACCGCGTTCTCGTACAGCGCCTGACCGACGCCCTGCACGATGCCGCCGTGCAACTGGCCCTCGACGATCATCGGGTTGATGACCGTGCCGACGTCGTCGACCGCGGTGTAATTGACCAGCGTCACCGTGCCGGTTTCCGGATCGACCTCGACCTCGGCAATGTGACAGCCGCCGGGATAGGTGAAGTTGACGGGATCGTAATAAGCCTGCTCCTCGAGTCCCGGCTCCAGCACTTCGAGCGGATAGTCGTGCGGCACGTAGGCGGCGCCCGCGATCTCCTCGAACGTCTTCATGCGGTCGGTGCCTGCGACCGAGAATTTTCCGGCCTCGAACTGGATATCCATCTCGGCCGCTTCAAGCAGATGCGCCGCGATCTTCTTGCCTTTCGCGACCACCTTGTCGGTCGCCTTCGACAGCGCCGCGCCGCCAACCACCAGCGAACGCGAGCCATAGGTACCCATGCCGAACTGCACGCGATCGGTATCGCCAAACACGATGTCGACATTGTCAAACGCGACGCCGAGCTTTTCCGAGACGATCTGCGCGAACGTCGTCTCGTGGCCCTGGCCGTGATTGTGGGTGCCGATCATGACCGTGACCTGGCCGGTCGGATGCACCCGCACCGTGGCGCTCTCATAGAGCCCGCCGCGCGCGCCCAATCGTCCCGCGAAGCGCGACGGTGCGAGGCCGCAGGCCTCGACATAGGTCGAGTAGCCGAGCCCGCGGAATTTGCCCCTGCGCGCCGACTCCGCCTTGCGGATACCGAAGTTCTTGACGTCGGCCGCGACAAGGGCGCCGTCGAGACACCCCATCGGATCGCCGGAATCGTATTGCACCAGCACCGGCGTCTGATACGGGTAGGCCTCCTTCGGAATCATGTTGCGTCGGCGAATCTCGACGCGGTCGATCCCCATCTCGCTGGCTGCGACGTCGACGATTCGCTCCAGCACGAAGGTCGCCTCGGGACGGCCGGCGCCGCGATAGGCGTCGACCGGAACGGTATTGGTGAACACCACCTTCACGTTGCAGTAGATTGCCGGCGTGGTGTAGACGCCGCCGAGCAGCGGTCCGTAGAGATTGGTCGGGATGTTCGGCCCGAAGGTCGAGAGATAGCCGCCCATATTGGCGAGCGTGTTGACACGGAAGGCCAGGAACTTCCCGGTCTCGTCCAGTGCAAGCTCGGCCTCGGTGACGTGATCGCGGCCGTGACGATCGGAGACGTAGCCTTCCGACCGGCTCGCGACCCATTTGATCGGCCGCATCACGCGCTTGGCGGCCCAGGTGATCACGGCCTCCTCGCCGTAGTGGAACTGCTTGACTCCAAAGCCGCCGCCGACATCGGGCGCGACCACGCGCAATTTGTGCTGCGGAATGTTCAGCACCAGCGCGCCCATCAGGAAGCGTACGACATGCGGGAACTGGCTGGTGGTCCACAGCGTGAAGCGATCCGTGCCGGGCTCGTATTCGGCGATCGCCGCGCGCGGCTCCATCGGGTTGCCGATCAGCCTGTTGTTGACGAGGCTGAGCTTTGCGACATGCGCCGCTTTCCGGAACGCAGTCTCGACCGCGGCCTTGTCGCCGAGCTCCCAATCGCAACAGAGGTTGTTCGGCACGTCGTCGAACAATTGCGGCGCGCCGGGCCGCACGGCTTCGAGCACGCCGACCACTGAGGGCAGCACCTCGTAATCGACCGTGAGCAGTTCGGCCGCCGCGCTGGCCTGCGCCGGCGTCTCCGCGACGACGAAGGCCACCATGTCGCCGACGAAGCGCACCTTGCCCTGCGCCAGCATCGGGAATGGGGGCTCCTTCATCGGCACGCCCTTGGCATCCGAGATACCCCAGCCGCAGGGCAGCGATCCCAGCTTGTCCGCGGCGGCATCCTCGCCGGTCAGGACCGCGATGACGCCGGGCGATGCGAGCGCCGCACTCTTGTCGATGCCGCGCAGGATCGCGTGTCCGTGCGGCGAGCGCACGAACACACCCGCCGTCATGCCGGGACGCTTGATGTCGGAGACGTAATTGCCGCGGCCGGTGAGGAAGCGCTGGTCCTCTTTCCGTTTGGGTGAAGCGCCGATCCCGATCACATTGCCCATGGTCACTCTCCCCTCGCGGTGTTCATGGCGGCAGCGCCAGCCATGACCGAGACGACGATGTTCTGATAGCCGGTGCAGCGGCAGATATTGCCTTCGAGGCCGTGACGGACGTCGACTTCCGTCAGATCCGGCTTCTCGGTCGCAAGCGCCACCGCTGTCATCAGCATACCGGGCGTGCAAAAGCCGCATTGCAGGCCGTGATGCTCGCGAAACGCTTCCTGCATCGGATGCAGCTGGTTCGAACCGGGCGCTCCATGAAGCCCCTCGATAGTGAGGAGCGTCGCGCCGTCGAGCGCGGGCGCGAGCAGTGTGCAGCTCTTCACCGGCAGGCCGTCGAGGTGCACCACGCAGGCGCCGCACTGGCTGGTGTCGCAGCCGATATGGGTACCGGTGAGGTTGAGCCGCTCGCGCAGCAGCTCGGCGACTAGCATCGCCGGTTCGACATCGACAATGGTTGGCCGTCCGTTGAGTGTGAAGGATATCTGCACGATCATACTCCTGTGCGCGACGGGTCTTTAGGCGAGTGGAAGCGCGCTGCCGGTGGCCCATGTGGCCATCACGACGTCGCCGACGGTGAACGGATCCGCGAAGAAAGTCTTTTCCGGCACGTAGGCGACGAACGCGTCGTCCGGCACGGTGTCCAGCATGACCTTGACGAAATAGCCCTGGTATTCGATCGCGAGCACACGACTCGGCAGCAACGTGGTGCAGCCCGGCGGTAGTCCCCTGCCCGGCCGGACCAGCGCGACATCGTCGCGGCGCACGGCGATATCGATCTTGTCACCGACGCTCACCGTGGACCGCGCCTGAAGCGGGACCTCGATGCCATCAGGCGCGGCCTGCGCGAGCGTAAAGGTCGAACCGTTGACCTTCTCGACCCGCCCCGACAGCACGTTCTGCCCGCCCATGAACTCAGCGACGTAACGATCGTGCGGATGGGCATAGACGTCGCGGGCCGCGCCCGCCTGCTTGATCCTGCCCTGCTCCATCACCACCACCAGATCGGCGAGCGCGATCGCCTCGAGCTGGGTATGGGTGACGTGGATGAAGGTGATACCGAGCTCCTGCTGCATCCGCCTGAGCTCCTGGCGCATCTGCACGCGGAGCTGCTCGTCCAGGGCGGACAGCGGTTCGTCGAGCAAGAGTACCCTCGGCTCGGTGATCGCGGCGCGCGCCAGCGCCACACGCTGCTGCTGGCCGCCGGAGAGCTGCGCCGGCAGGCGGTCGGCGAATTGCGTCAGCCGCACCTTCTCGATCATGGCATCCGCAGCGCGCAGGCGATCAGCCTTCGACATGCCGCGCACGCGCAAGGCGAACGCGATGTTGTCGCGCACGGTGAGATGCGGGAACAGCGCGTAGGACTGGAACATCATCGCGGTGCGCCGCTGCACCGGCGCAAGACCGACGACGTTCTGCCCGCCGATCACGATCTCGCCGGCGGTCGGGTCCTCGTGGCCGGCGATCATGCGCAAAATCGTGGTCTTGCCGCAGCCGGAGGGACCGATGAAGCAGCAATAGGCGCCGTCGGCGATCTTGAGATTGACACCGTCCACCACATTGGTGACGCCGTCAAAGCTCTTGCAGACGCCCGCCAGTTCGATATCGCCGCGATCACTCTTCATTCTCAGCTCAACCCTTTGTGCTGCTGCCGCGCTTTTTCTGGATCAGCACGATGCTGCCCAGGCTTGCGCCGATCACGATGAAGGAGACGATCGTCGTCACCGTCCCGAGCGCATAGAGTGAGGGGGACGTGACGTTCAGCGTCATGCTCCAGATCTCCAGCGGCAGCGTGTTCAGTGAGCCCGCGGTCTGGAGGCTGCGCGCAAACTCGTCGTAGGAGAGCGTGAAGCCGAACAGCGCGACCGCGACGAGGCCGGGCGCCAGCACCGGAATCATCACCAGCCGGATCGATTGCCAGCGGCTGGCGCCGAGGTCGTAGGCCGCCTCCTCCCAGACGAGGTTGAAGCGCGACATCACCGCAAACATCACGAGCACGCCGAACGGCAGCGTCCAGGACAGTTGCGCGCCGAGCGCCGAGGTGTACCAGCTCGCATTGAGCCCGAGCGCCTGGAACAACAGACCGGTGCCGAGGCCGAGCACGAGACCCGGCGCGACCAGGCTGCCGATCATCATGTAGAACACGACGGTGTCGCCGCGAAAGCGCTTGCGAAAACCGAGCCCGGCGAGGAACGAGACCACCACCGTGATAACAGTGACAATGACGGCGAGCTTGATCGAGCGGTCGAACGAGCCCTTGACGTCACCGGTCCGCACCTGGGTGAAGAGATCGACGAACCAGTGCAGCGAAGTGCCCTTCATCGGGAACACGAGGCCGCCGCGGATGTCCTGGAACGACAGGACGTAGATGCAGAACATCGGGCCGTAGAGCGCGATCACATAGAACGCAAACAGCGTTGCCAGGACGTAGAACGTCCACGGCCGGCCGCCCTTGCTCGGCGCAATCGCCTTTGTCGCCGGCGCGATCGTCTTTGACACATCGGTTTCGGGCATGTCGGCGAGAACCGCGCTCATCGCGTGATCTCCTGCCTGATGTCGACGGTGCGCAGGATCAGCGAGACGATCGCGACCAGCACCAGCGTCAGCAACACTGCGCTGGCCGCCGCGGTCGGATATTGCAGCACGCCGACGTCCTCGTAGAACGCGCTCACCACCGAAGCCGAGCCGCCGCCGGACATCACCTTGACCACGAAGAAATCGCCCATCACGATCGAGACGACGAAGATGGTGCCGAGGGCGATGCCGCTCTTGGACATCGGCACCACGATCAGGCGCATGATGTCGAAACGGCTGGCGCCTGCATCAATCGCGGCCTCGATCAGCTTCTTGTCGATCCGCGCCATGGAATTGAAGATCGGCACGATCATGAAAATGGTGAGCTGGTGGACATAGGCGATGACGACCGCCAGGTCCGAGAACAGCAGCACTTCCAGCGGCTGGCGGATCACGCCAAGCCCCAGCAGCGCCTGGTTGATCAGGCCTTCCTTGCCGAGCAGCGGAATCCAGGAAATCATCCGGATGATGTTCGAGGTCCAGAACGGCACCGTGCAGAGCAGGAACAGGCCAATCGCCAGCAACTGGTTGCGGACGTGGAAAACCAGGAAGTAGGCGACGAAGAAGCCGATGATCAGTGTGAAGATCCAGGTCAGCACCGTGAATTTGATGGTCGCGAGATACAGCTTCAGCGTCAGCGCCGAATGCAGCACCTCGACATAGCTTGCGAGCGTGAAGCCCGGCGTCAGCCCGCCAAAGCCGTCGGTGGCAAAGAAGCTCGCGGCCAGCACGACCAGGATCGGCGCCACGAAGAACGGTACGAGCACGAGCACGAGCGGAGACACGTAGAGCCAGCCGGCGAGATTTGCGCGTGGTGAGGTTTGAGCTGGACTAAGAGCTGGACTAAGGCTTGGCTGCATGTCGGCAAACGCCTCGAACTCGGTCATTTGGCACCGGCGCATCGCCGCGCCGGCGCTTCGTTCACGTCAGGAAAAGCAGGTTTCAGGCCACCTTGAAGTCGTTCCAGCGCTTGTTCATGTAGGCGGCTTCGTCCATCAGCGTATTCCAGCAGGAGATGTTCTTGACGCGGTCGAGGAACGAGCCGCCGTCACGCTTGGTGCCGCTCTTCTCCATCGGCACGCCATAGGGATCGTTGACCACCTCGGGCGCGGGCTGGCCCTCGTACCAGAACGCCCATTCGGCCGGCGTGAGGAATTTCTTCGCAGTCGAAGGGACCGGGCTGTAATAGCCGTAGCGCGCGACGAAGCCGCCCTGCCAGCCCGACAGATACCAGTTGAGATATTCATAGGCCGCGTCCAGCTTCTTGCCGGAGAGATGCTTCATCAGGCCCATGCCGTTGCACCAGCCGCGATAGCCTTCCTTGCCGTTCTTGATGTTGACCGGCGCGTAGACGCAGGGGATTTCTTTCACGCGCACCGCGGCAACCGCCGGCGACCACATCGACTGGATGACCACTTCGCCCGCCGCCATCAGCTGCACCGACTGGTCGAAGGTGGTCCAGGTCGCGCGGAACTGGCCCTGCTTCTTCAGCTCGATCAGCTTGTTGCAGGTGAAGTCGATCTCCTCCTTGGTCATGTTGCCCTTGTTGCCGTACTTGATCAGTCCGGCGCTTTCGAAGCAGAGCGCGGCGTCCATGATGCCGATCGCGGGCACGTCGAGGATCGCGGCCTTGCCCTTGAACTTGGGATCGATCAGATCCTTCCACTCGGTCACTTCATGGCCGACGAGATCCGGGCGATAGCCGATGGAGTCGGCGTTGTAGACCTGCGGCAGGAAGGTCGCCCATTCGGTGACGCCGTCGTTCAGATCGGTGGAGTCGGGCTTGGAAATGTACATGGCTTCGTAGGGCGAGATGCCCTGGCGCGGGATCTTGTGACCGTCGATCTCGCCCTTGGTGAAGATCGGCAGGATGTTGTCGAACTCCTTGATCTTCTTGACCTCGATGCCCTGGATCACGCTGCGCTTGGCGGCCAGCTTGGCCTGCCAGCCCTCGAGATCGGCGATGTCGACCGTATTAGGCTGGCTTATGAAGCGGTTGATGGCGGCGGAGGTGTCGAGGTTCTGCATCGTCACCTTGAAGCCAAGATCTTTGGCGGCCTGGTCGCCGATCGCCTTCACCACCGAATAGGATACGCCGACATGGCGCAGCTCGATGTCCTTGATCTCCTGCGCCCAGATGGTCGGGAAGCCGCGGATCGCGTCCGACCCCGCGGCCGCGCCCGCAACTGCGGCCGCCCCCTTCAACAGTGTGCGCCGGTTCAGCTTTTTCGCAGACTTGTCGCTCGTCCCCGTCGGATTGGCAGTGGATGTCCCCTTGTCCTTGTCAAGCATGGCAACCCCCGTTGGTTACAATAAGCGCTCGCCCCGATCGTCATTGATCGGCTGCGGAAGTGATCAATTGCGGGCGAGGCTAGGGGCAGGAAATTGCGAAGTAAAATTGGAAGTAAAAATTCGCCGCATAAACGCGGCTAATGGTTCGCGCCGCTGCATTTGCTTTCAGCAGCACCGCATAAGAAGACGTCAGGAGGTGCATGCAAGGTAGCGCGCCGAACGGCGAGGGCCCGTTCGCGCGGCAGGCGTGATCGGGATCACGATGTCGATTGCCTCAGGATTTCAGCGCGTCACGCGCCGTCTCCGGCGCCATCAGCGTCGCGATGATCGTGATGATCGAGAGCGCGATGATGTAAACCGACACGGCCCAGTAAGAGCCGGCCCACGCGAGCAACGCAGTCGCAATCAGCGGCGAGAAGCCGCCGCTGAGCGCAGCGGCGACGTTGGCGCCCAGCGAAGCGCCGCTGTAGCGCACCTGGGTTCGGAATAGTTCCGGCATGAAGGCGGCCTTCGGTCCGAACAGCAGCGCATGCGTCAGTGTCATCGTGACGACGAGCGCGAACGTGATCAGTGCCGGCTCCTTGGTGTCGAGGAACCAGAACAGCGGAAACGCCAGCGCCACCGAAAACACGCCGCCGGCAAGATACAGCGCCTTGCGGCCGAAGATGTCGGACAGCCAGCCCGCAAGCGGCAGTGTCGCGAACTCGACGAGCGCGGCATAGACCACGGCATTCAGGATCACCTGGCGCGGCAGGCCGAGCTTGGTCGTGGCATAGACGACGGTGAAGACGGTGAGGAGATAAGCGAGCCCAACCTCCGACACCGTGATGCCGACCGCGAGCAGAAAACTGCGCCAGTCGCGGCGAAGCACTTCCCATACCGGCTGCGCCAGTACCTCCTTGCGCTCGACCACGTCCCTGAAGTGCGGCGTCTCGGCAAGCCGCAACCGCACGAGGAAGCCGACGCCGACCAGGAGAATGCTGATCCAGAACGGCACGCGCCAGCCCCAGCTCAAAAAATCGGCCTCGGGCAATTGCGTCAGCAGGGCAAAGATGCCGGTGGAGGCGGCAACGCCGACGGGAAAGCCGATCTGCACCAGACTGCCATAGAAGCCGCGGCGGTTGCCGGCATGCTCGATCACCATGACGACCGCGCCGCTCCATTCGCCTCCGAGGCCGATGCCCTGGATGAAGCGCAGGAGGACGAGGAAGATCGGCGCCCAGACGCCGATCTGGCTGTAGGTCGGCAGGCAACCGATCAGGAAGGTACCGAGGCCCATCGCGATCATGGTCGCGACCAGCATGGTCTTGCGGCCGAGCCGGTCGCCGTAATGCCCGATGATGGCACCGCCGATCGGCCGCGCCACGAATCCGACCGCATAGGTCGAGAATGCCGCCAGCGTGCCGACGAATGGATCGAAACTTGGAAAGAACAGCTTGTTGAGCACGAGGGCCGCGGCGGTGCCGTAGATCAGGAAGTCGTACCACTCGATCGCGGTGCCGAGCGCGGCTGCCCACACCACATGCGCTGTCGTCGATCTCTCCGTTTCGCCGGAGACCCCCGTTGTTACCGTCATTGCCGCGCCCCACAATTCCAGAGGGCATCATGGCCAATCATGATGATGGTTGCAACTTGTCCGCGCATAGTCGTCGACGAGGACCACAGTGGGTGTCAATTGCGCGCTACGGTTTCAGCACCGTCATTGCGAGGAGCCCTTGCGACGAAGCAATCCAGAATCTCGCCGCGGAAAGCCCTTGGATTGCTTTGCTTCGCTCGCAATGACGGTGTTGAAGCAGTGGCGTGCGTCTCTCCGCAACGCCCTCCCGGCAGTCACAGACCCCGTATACCCACTTATTCGTTATTGACAAACGTATTCGCTAATATCTAATTAGCTCCAATAACCAGCCGCGCCAAGCGGCCCATAAAAGAGAGGGAACGACAATGAAAGCCTATCTGGCCTGCACCATGCTCGCGGCCGTGATTTCGGCTGTCGTGACGACGGCCGCGACCGCGCAAGTCTCCGACGACGCGGTGCGGATCGGCGTGCTGACGGACCTGTCGAGCTGGGGTCGCGACAACAGCGGGCCGGGCTCGGTCGAGGCCGCCAAAATGGCCGTGGAGGAATTCGGCCCGACCGTGCTCGGCAAGCCAATCGAGATCATCAGCGCCGATCACCAGATGAAGACCGACGTGGGCGTGCAGATCGTGCGCGGCTGGTTCGACAACGGCAAGGTCGACGCGGTGGTTGACATCCCCAATTCCGGCATCGCGATCGCCGTGCACAACATGGTGCGCGAGCGCAACAAGATCGCCCTGCTCTCCGGCCCCGGCGCAAGCTCGCTGACCGACGAATTGTGCAGCCCGAACACCGTCCACTTCACCTACGACACCTACGCGTTGTCCAAGGTCACCGCTTCCGCCGTGATCAAGGAAGGCGGCAAATCCTGGTACTTCATCACCGCGGACTATGCTTTCGGCCAGCAGCTCGAGAAGGACGCCACCCGCTTCATCAACGAGATGGGCGGCAAGGTTCTGGGCGGGGTAAAGCATCCGACCAATACGGCCGACTTCTCCTCTTTCGCGCTGCAGGCGCAAAGCTCGAAAGCCGACGTCGTCGCCTTCGCCAACGCCGGCCAGGACACCGACAACGCTATCAAGCAGTCCGGCGAGTTCGGCCTGGTCCAGGGCGGCCAGAAGCTTGTCGGCCTCCTGATGTTCGACACCGACGTGCACGCGGTCGGCCTCAAGGCCGCGCAGGGCACCTACATGACCACCGCGTCGTACTGGAACATGGACGAGGCGACCCGCGCATGGTCGCGGAAATTCTACGAGCGCACGAAGGTGATGCCGACCATGATCCAGACCGGCGTCTACGGCTCGGTGCTGCATTATCTCAAGGCCATCAAGGCCGCCGGCACCGACGATCCGGCCAAGGTGATGGCCAAGATGCGCGAGCTGCCGATCGAGGATACATTCGTTCATGGCGGCAAGTTGCGCGAGGACGGCCGCGTCATTCGCGACATGTATCTGGCCAAGGTGAAAACGCCCGAGCAGTCCAAAGAACCCTGGGATTATTTGGAGATCATCAAGACGGTGAAGGGCGAGGACGCCTTCCGCCCGGTCTCCGAATCCAAATGTCCGCTGCTCAAGAAGTGAGGCACCGCATGACCGGTAACGAGCGCAACGCAGGCGAAATCTACGAGTGCGATGTGCTCGTGGCTGGATCGGGCTGCTCCGGCATGTCGGCCGCGATCACCGCGCGCTATCGCGGTCTTGACGTGCTGATCGTCGAGAAGGAGCCGCGCTTCGGCGGCACCACCGCCCGCTCCGGCGGCTGGCTCTGGATTCCCGGCACCTCGCTGGCAAAGGTCTACGGCATCGAGGAGACGCTTGAGCAGGCGCGGACTTACCTGCGGCACGAAGCCGGCAACAACTTTGACGCCGCGCGCGTCGATGCATTCCTGAGGGCCGGGCCCGAGGCGGTCGATTTTTTCACCAGCAAGACGGCGCTCCGTTTCGACATGCCGCTGGTGTTCCCGGACTATCACGCCGAAGCGCCCGGCGGCGCGCAGGGCGGCCGCTCGATGGTGACCCGCCCGTTCGATGGCCGCGAGCTCGGCGACCTCATCGAGACCCTCGGCATGCCCCTGCCCGAGCTCACGGTGTTCGGCATGATGCTCGGAAGCGGCAAGGAGATCATCCATTTCATGCGTGTGACGAAGTCGCTGAACTCAGCGGTCTACGTCGCCAAGCGCCTGTCGCGGCATCTGATGGATGTGCTGCGCTATGGCCGCGGCATGACGCTGACCAACGGCAATGCACTGGCCGGACGTCTTGCGAAGTCCGCGCAGGATTTGAAGATTCCGATGTGGCTGTCTTCGCCGGTGGGTGAGCTGACGGTCGAGGACGGTACGGTCACGGGAGCGATCGTTTCGCGTGAGGGACGAGACGTGCGCGTCCGCGCACGGCAGGGCGTCGTGCTCGCCTGCGGCGGCTTTCCGCACGACGTCGAACGGCGCAAGAAGATGTTTCCGCACGCGCCGACCGGCAATGAACATTTTTCACCCGGTCCTACCGGCAACACCGGCGACGGCCTGCGCCTTGCCGAAGGTGCCGGCGGGCATGTCGAGGATCGCTTGCCGAACGCGGCGGCCTGGGTGCCGGTGTCGCTGACCACGCGCAAGGACGGATCGAAGGGTGTGATGCCGCATTTCATCGACCGCGCCAAACCCGGCGTGATCGCGGTGATGCGCGACGGCAAGCGTTTTGCCAATGAAGGCAATTCCTATCACGACTTTGTCCAGGCCATGGTCAAGGCAGCAAAGCCCGGCGAGGAGATCGCCGCCTATCTCGTCTGCGATCACAAGACGCTGCGGAAGTACGGCCTCGGCTGCGTGCCGCCGTTTCCGATGCCACTGGGTCACCATCTCAAGACCGGCTATCTCATGCGCGGCGATACGCTCGAGGCGCTGGCGGCGAAGGCCGGCATCGATGCCAAGGCCCTCACCGAGACGGTCAAGCAGTTCAATGCGACCGCATCACTGGGACACGATTCCGCTTTCGGCAAGGGCTCGAAGGCCTACAACCGCTACCAGGGCGACGCGCTGCACGGCCCGAACCCTTGCGTGGCGCCGATCGAGAACGGTCCTTTCTACGCCATCAAGATGGTGGTGGGCGATCTCGGCACCTATGCCGGCATCGTCACCGACGAGAACGCGCGGGCGCTGGATGCCGAAGGCCGGGTCATTCCGGGGCTCTATGCCGCCGGCAACGACATGGCCAGCATCATGGGCGGCAATTATCCCGGCGCCGGCATTACGCTTGGGCCGGCGCTGACCTTCGGCTACATTGCCGGCCGTCATCTCGCCGACAGCGCCGCCAAGCGCGACGCGGCTTAAGCCCGCCAGGAGGCGCATGAAGAGAGAAAGCCGCGGCATCCAGTCGATCGAGGTCGGCGGGGAATTGCTCCGCGCCCTCGCCCGCAGCGGCGAGCCGATGATGCTGCGCGATCTCGCCCGCGAGGCCGGCATGACGCCGGCCAAAGCGCATCCTTATCTTGCCAGCTTCTCCCGCATCGGGCTGATCGAGCAGGACGAGACCACCGGCCGCTATGAGATCGGCGCACTGGCGCTGGAGCTCGGCCTCATCAGCCTGCGCCGCCTCTCCGGCGTACGATTCGCCGGGCCGAAGATCGCGGCGCTTGCAAGCCAGATCGGACACGCGGTCTCGCTGGCCGTCTGGGGCACGCATGGTCCGACCGTGGTGCAGTTGGAGGAGCCCGGCCAGCCGGTGCACATCGTGATGCGGGCCGGCTCGGTGATGGCACTGCTGGAGACCGCGACCGGCCGCGCCTTTGCAGCTTTTCTGCCGGAGAAGTCCATCAACGCCGCGCTCGAAAGCGGCCTCGACCGTCATGGCGTCGGTTACAATCCGAAGCGTCTCGTGAAAGGCGCGAAGGTCGCCGATATGCTCACCGAGGTCCGCAAGCACGGTCTCGCCCGCGCGCTCGGCGATCCCCTGCCCGGCGTCAATGCGTTCGCCGCGCCCGTGTTCGACCATTCCGGCCATGTCGCCCTGGTGATCACCGCGATGGGGCCGGAAGGCACGTTCGATGCCCGCTGGGACAGCGCGATCGCCCATGCCCTGCGCGACTGCGCGGGCGGGATCTCGAAGCGGCTGGGCTACGGGATGACGATTGCGGCGGAGTGAGCGCGGTTGGTCCGACGTCATGGCCGGGCTTGTCCCAGCCATCCACGCGCCACCGCGATTGCGGAAGGACGTGGATGCCCGGGTCAAGCCCGGGCATGACGAGGGAGAATACGACGCCCGCTACCTCTCCTTCACCGGCACCGTGTAGTTCAGGATCAACCGCCCGCCATCCGGATAGATGGTCTGCCCCGTGATATAGGACGCATCGTCGCTCGCGAGGAACGCCACGACGGAAGCAACCTCGCTCGGCTCGCCGCCACGGCCGGCCGGCGTGCGCGACATCACGGTTTTGCGGGCATCCTCCGAGGTGTAGATGGACGACGCCACCATGTCAGTCAGAATCGTGCCCGGCCCGACCGCCACGACGCGGATGTTGTGTGGGGCGAGTGCGACGGCGGCGACCGAGGTGAGCTGCTTCATGCCGCCCTTGGACATCGCGTAGGTCGCAAGCGCCGGGATCGCCAGCAGTGCATTCACCGAGGACATGTTGACGATGACCCCGCCGCTACCTTGCGCGATCATCTGCTTCGCCGCCGCCTGCACGCCGAAGAACGCGCCCTTCAGGTTGATGCCGATGATCTCGTCGAATTCTTCTTCGGATATCTCCAGGAGGTCCCGGTTGCGGGCGACGCCGGCATTGTTGACCATGATGTCGAGCCGGCCGAACTCTCTTGCAGCCGTTGCGACCAGCTGGTCGACATCGACACGCTTGGCGACATTGCCGACGACAGTGCGCAAGGCATCCGGCCGCGCGAGTTCGGCGGCCGTCGCGGCCAAACCCTCGGCATCGACGTCCGAAATGATGACCTTGACGCCGTCATCCAGAAATCGCTTTGCGCAAGCCTTGCCGATACCGCGCGCCGCGCCGGTGATGGCGGCGACCTTGCCGGTTAGTTTCATGGTCTCACTCCAGGATAGCTGCTTGGGGCAGACTGTCGCCGGGCGAGAAACCCGGCTCAGGCCGCCGCGAAGCCAAGATGAGCACGGAACCGGTTCTTGATAAAGACGGCATCCCGCGAGGGCAGCGAGCGCGGCGGATTTTCGGCCAGGACCTTGATGACAAACAGCCGCGGGCCATCGGCCGGCCCGGCGATTTGGGGTGCGAGGCGCTGCACCTCCTCGATCGTCCGCACGGTTCCGGCAGCGGCAAAGCCGCAAGCCACGGCGATTGCGGTGAGGTCGACCCCACGCCCGGTGTGGCTGGCCTGCATCCCGGTCTCGCCAAAATGCTGGTTGTCGATCACGACAATGTCGAGATTGCGCGGGCGTGCGACGCCGATGGTGGCGATGCCGCCGAGGCCCATCAATTGCTCGCCATCCCCGGTCAAAGCGAGGACGCGTTTTCCCGGCTGGGCTTGCGCGAGGCCAAGCCCGATCAGCGCGGCGCCGCCCATGGCGCCCCAGAGATAGAAATTGCCGTCGTGGTCGCCGACCGAATGAAGGTCATAGGTCGGCGAGCCGAGGCCGGAGACGACCAGCGTGTCCTTGCGATTCTTCAAGAGCGCGGCAACGGCGGCGCGGCGATCGAGTTGAGCTTGCATTGGCATCACCACTTCTTCTTGCCGATCAGGCGCTGCCCGATCAGCACCGCGATCTGCTGATCGGAATCGTAGGCGAGCGCTGCGGCCGATTCGACCGTCTCGACCAGATCCTCCGCCGTCTCCGCCCGCATCACCTTCAAACCAATCGCTTCCAGCGAGGGCTGCGTCGCCCGGCTCATCGGCACCTGCCAGGGATTGAACTCGGCCCATTCGCCGCGCATCGTCACCAGCATCAGCAGTGGAAATCGTCCGATCGCCGACAGCGACAGCATGTTGATGCAATTGCCGACCCCGCTCGACTGCATCAAGAGCACGCTGCGCTGGCCGCCG
Organism: Bradyrhizobium sp. MI1.11; assembly: GCF_055811255.1. Taxonomy (NCBI): domain Bacteria; kingdom Pseudomonadati; phylum Pseudomonadota; class Alphaproteobacteria; order Hyphomicrobiales; family Nitrobacteraceae; genus Bradyrhizobium; species Bradyrhizobium sp. MI1.11. Next base: position 12,877 of record NZ_JBVVPM010000040.1, on the reverse strand, counting down.
AGCCAGGCGCCGGCGGCGATGGCGACGCCCTCCTCTTCCGTCGTCAGCACGTTGGTGGTGACGTCGCGATCGGCCGAGAACAGGCTGATGAGCTGGCTGTGGCCGGCATCGGGGACGTATGACATCTGCCGCACGTCGGCGGCTTTCAGGATGCGGTAGAGCTCGGACGGCCAATTGTCTGCGCGCGTGTCGGGATTGGATTGAAGGCTGTGCACCGCATGTCTCCGTGGATTTCGAGCGGCACTCTAACGATGTTCAGGCGCGAAAGCTCTGACCGTCTGGCGCGATCAGGTATCGAGGGATTGTATAGCTGCCTCTTCCGCTGCCGGTGGGACAGCGCACGATGCGCATGGCTGCGCCCTCTCCCCTTGCGGGAGAGGGCATCACCGCTGACAGATACAAACTCATTTGGATGAGGGGTATCTCTCCGTGCACTCATCCGCATCTATATGCGCGGAGAGATACCCCTCATCCGGCGCTTCGCGCCACCTTCTCCCACAAGGGTAGAAGGAAGAGGAGCCATAGGCAACTTCTCGACCTCTAGCCAAACTGGCGCGGCCGCAGTCCTGCATGAAACCAGGTGATCATGGAATAGATATCGTAGACGGGCAATCCGACCTCGGCCTGAAGCGCCGCCGCATAAGGCGGCATGTTGGTGCATTCCAGCACGATCGCGCCGACATCCGGGTTGCTGGCGACCAGCTCCTTGCCGGCCTCGACCACGTCACGTTCGGCCTGCGCGATATCCATGTCGTCCTTCTCGGCCTTGATCAGGACGCGGAAGAATTCCTTGCCGTGCTCGGTGCCGACCAGCGGCGTATCGAGCGGCACGCCGGCGCCTTCGAGATGAGCCGGCGTCAAGGATGAACCTGAGACCGTGACGAGGCCGACGCGCTTGCCCGGCGGCAAGGTCGCCTGCACCCACGGCACCTGCATCAGTGACGAGGTCGCGACGGGAACGCCGACCGCGGCTGCGATCTCCTTCTGGAACAGCGAGAGGAAGCCGCAATTGGTGGTGATGGCTTCCGCCCCGAGCCGCACCAGATCCTTCGCCGCATCGATGAAATCAGGCAGCAGACCGGCCGCACCGTTCAGCACCACTTTCTCGGGCGAGGCACCGCTCACCACGCGATAGAGCACGGGGAAAGGCCAGGTGGTGCCGTTGCCCATGTCGCCGGGAATGCGGGGAAAGCGCGCCTCCAACATCAGGATGCCGAGCGGTGCTCCATAGATGGCCTTGCCGCCGCGGGCGATACGAGAAGGCGAGTTGGCAGGATGGGTCATGGTACGATCTCAGAGAAAACGATCGGGCGAAAACGGTGCCAGCGGAATTTCCGGCGGCTTGCCGCTCAGAAGCTGGGCGACGAGACGACCGGTGCGGGCCGAGCCGACCAGGCCGATATGGCCGTGGCCGAAGGCATAGACGATATCGCGCGAGGCCCGCGCGTAACCGATGCAGGGACGTCCGTCTGGCATGCTCGGCCGATGACCGAACCAGGTCTTGATGCGGGAGGCCGGAATGTCCTTGGGCAGTTTTGGGAACATGCTGACGAGATGGTTGCGCAGAATCTCGGCACGTTTCCAGTTCGGCGCGGCCTCGAGGCCTGCGATCTCGACCGTGCCGGCGGCGCGCAAACCCTTGTCGGTCCAGTTCACCACCATCTTCGCATCCGAGGCCATCATCGAGCTGCGCGGGCCCGTTTCCGGATTCTCGATCATCACGTGATAGCCGCGCTCGGTCTCCAGCGGCAGCGGATCGCCGATGGACGCCGTGAGCCGCTTCGAATGCGCACCGGCGGCAATCACCGCGGCATCACACGCAATCTCGCCGGCCTCGGACAGGACAGCCACGAGCTTGTTGCCGGATAGTTTCAGCCCAATTGCCTTGGCCCGCACGAGCTCGGCGCCGCTTGCCAGCGCATGTTGCGCGAGGGCCGCGACATAGGCACCGGGGTCGCGGCAGCGACCGGCTTCCTCCACCACCACGCCAAAAGTGTAGCGCGGATGCAGATCGGGCTCGCGCTGACGCATCTCGTCGGCCGAAAGCTCCAGCCATTCGACACCGACGCGCTTGCGCACGCGCCAGCCGAGATCATTGTCGAAATTGCCGCGTGACGGGAAGACATGCATCACGCCGTTACGCTCGATCAATTCAGGGACGCCCGCCTCCTCCGCGAGCTTCCTGTGCAATAGCGGCGCGTCCTTCAGGAGATCGCGCAGCGCAAATGCCGTCTTCTCGACCCGCGCCTTGGTCCAGCCCGAGAGCAGATATTTGATCAACCAGGGCAGCGCCTTCGGCAGATAAGACCAGCGGATCGCGAGTGGCCCGAGCGGATCCATCAGATAACCCGGCACCTTCTTCCAGACACCGGGCTCGGCCGGCGGGATCACCGAATGCGAGGAGAGCCAGCCGGCATTGCCGTAGCTCGCCGCCTGTTCGCCACCGGGCTCGCCCGGATCGATCAGCGTGACGCGATGGCCCTCGCGCAGCGCCTCGATCGCGCTGATCACGCCGACCGCGCCGGCACCGATGATGGCGACGTGGCGGCCTTGCGGCATCGGCTATGCCTTCACCGCAGGGGCAAAGTCCTTGCCGACCGACATCGCACGCGGATCGATGATGCAGTGGAGGATCGACGGCTTGCCCGAGGCGAGCGCACGCTCGAACGCCGGCGCGAACTCTTCGGTGCGCTCGACGCGCTCGCCATGGCCGCCGAATGCTTTTGCGTACATCGCGAAATCCGGGTTCTTGAGCTGGGTGCCGACCACGCGTCCGGGATAGTCGCGCTCCTGGTGCATGCGGATGGTGCCGTATTGCGCATTGTCGACGACGATGACGACGAGGGCTGCGTCGTACTGCACGGCGGTCGCGAATTCCTGCCCGTTCATCAGGAAGCAGCCGTCACCGGCAAAGGCGATAACAGTACGGTCCGGATATTGTCGCTTCGCGAGCACCGCGGCCGGCACACCGTAGCCCATCGAGCCCGACGTCGGCGCGAGCTGCGAGGCAAAGCTGTGAAAGCGATGATGCCGATGGATCCAGCCGGCGTAGTTGCCGGCGCCGTTGCAGACGATCGCGTCCTTGGGCAGGCGATCGCGCAGCCAGGTCATGACCTGGCCATACTGGAACGTGCCCGGCAGCTCGCGCGCCTTGTCGGTCCAGGCGAGATAATCGGCATGCGCCTTGGCGGCCTCGCCCTTCCAGGCAACGGCGCCGGCCGGCTTCAGCGTCTCGACCGCGGCCGCGAACGCGGCGGGTGTGGCCTGGATCGCGAGCTCAGGCTGATAGATGCGGCCGAGCTCTTCGGAGCCGGGATGAACGTGGATCAGCTTCTGCCGCGGGGTCGGAATGTCGAGCAGCGTGTAGGATGAGGACGGCATCTCCGACATGCGGCCGCCGATGAGAAGAATGACATCGGCGCCGTCGATCCGCGCCTTCAGGCCCGGGCTCGGGCCGATGCCGAGGTCGCCGGCATAATGCGAGTGATCGGCGTCGATCAGCGACGCGCGGCGGAACGAGGTCGCGACCGGCAGGTCGAACCGCTCGGCAAAGCGCGCGATGCTCCTGGTCGCCTCATCGGTCCAGCGCGAGCCGCCGAGAATGACGAGCGGCGCCTTCGCGCCCGCAAGCATGGCGCCAACGTGCTCGATATCCGCGGGCGCCGGCCAGCTCATCGCCGGCTCGATCCGCATGGCGTCCGCAACAGCTGCGGTCTCGGTCAGCATGTTCTCGGGCAGCGAGATCACCACGGGACCGGGACGGCCCTGCATGGCGACGCGGAAGGCGCGCGCGACCAGCTCCGGAATGCGGTCGGGACGATCGATCTCGACCGCCCATTTCGCCATGGTGCCGAACACCGCCTTGTAGTCGAGTTCCTGGAACGCCTCGCGCTCGCGCATGCCGGTGTCGACCTGACCGACGAACAGGATCATCGGCGTGGAATCCTGCATCGCGATGTGGACGCCATGGCTGGCATTGGTGGCGCCGGGGCCGCGGGTGACGAAGCAGATACCGGGACGGCCGGTGAGCTTGCCATAGGCCTCCGCCATCATCGCGGCACCGCCCTCGGCGCGGCAGATCATGACGTCGATCGGGCTGTCGTGCAGCGCATCGAGCGCCGCAAGGTAGCTCTCGCCCGGCACGCAGGTGACGCGCTCGACGCCTTGCGCGACCAGCTGATCGATCAGGATCTGGCCCCCGGTGCGGGTGTTGCGAATGGTCATGACGGCTCCCTCAAGGCTTTGGCGATGCGTTTCGCAGCTTCGCGAAAATTTTGTTCCGGGCTGGCGTAGGACAGCCGGAAACAAGGTGCAAGGCCGAAACCGCTGCCCGGCATTACGGCCTCGTCATGCCTCTCCAGAAAATAGCGGCGGCAGCCATGCCTCTCTCGGACGTCGACCGGGGAGCAGGCCCCTTGCCGTCATGCCCCTTTGCGCTGCCGAGCGCTTGCCAGCAGCACCAGCATGAACGAGGCCGCCGTCATCAGTGTCGAGATGGCGGCGATGGTTGGGTCGATCTCGTCGCGGAGCGCGGTGAACATGCGCTTGGTCAGCGGCTGATACTGGCCGCCGGAGATGAACAGCGCGACGATGGTCTCGTCCATCGCCGAGATGAAGGCGAAGATGCCGCCTGCGACCACGCTGGACTTGATCTGCGGCAAGGTCACCGCGAAGAAGCTGCGCAGGCGGTTCATGCCGAGGCTGCGTGCGACCATCTCCTGCGCCGGATCGAAGCTTTGCAGGCCCGCCAGCACCGAGATGATGACGTATGGCAGGCCCAACATGACATTCGCCAGCACCAGGCCCGGCAGCGTCGCGACCAAGCCGACTTTCGCATAGAGGAAGAAGATGCCCACCGCGGTGATGATGATCGGCACCACCAGCGGCAACAGCAGCATCATGTGGATCAGCCGCATGATCCGCAGCTTCGACTGGCTGATGCCATAGGCGGCGGCGACGCCGAGCGGCGTTGCGATAAACACGGTCAGAAGCGCGACCGTCAGCGTCACCCGCGTCGCCTGCATCCAGGCCGAGTTGGAGAAATACTGCTGATACCAGCGCAGCGAGAACGACGGCGGCGGAAAGGTCAGAAAGCGCGCGCTGGAGAAGGAGATCGGCGCGATGATCAGCACCGGCAGGATCAGGTAGACCAGCACCAGCGCGCTGATCATATAGAGGGCGATCCGGGCGGGCGACAATCGCGTCATTTCTGCCCCAATATGCGATCGAGCGAGATGAAGCGGCTGAGGGCGAAAAAGATCGCGAGCACGCTTAAGAGCAGCACGACGGCGACCGCGCTCGCAGCACCGAACTGGTTGTAGAGCTCGACATTGCGGCTCACCAGCATCGACACCATCACCGTGCGGCCGCCGCCGAGCAGTTCCGGCGTGATGTAGAAGCCGAGGCAGAGCACGAACACCATGGTGCAGCCTGCGAGCACGCCGGGCAGAGACAGCGGCAGAAAGACGCGGACGAAGGTAAGCGACGGGCTCGCCCCCAGGCTGGCGCCGGCCTGCATGAGATCGCTCGGGATCTTCTGCATGGTGGCATAGAGCGGCAGCACCATGAACGGCAGGAGGATGTGTACCGTCGCAACCACCGTGCCGAAGGTGTTGTGCACCAACGCGAGCGGTTCGCTCGTCACGTCGAGATAACGCAAGAACTGGTTGATCACGCCGGTGCGCTGGAGCAGCGCCAGCCAGGCATAAGCGCGCACCAGTACACTGGTCCAGAACGGCAGAACGACCAGCGACAGGATGAGAATGCTCCATCCTTTCGGCACCGAGTTGGCGAGGTAGGCCACGGGATAGCCAAGCAGCAGCGCGATTGCCGTGACCGCGAGACTGATCTCGAAGGTCAGCGCAAAGCTGCGCCAGTAGATGTCTTCAGTGAAGACGCGGCGATAATTCTCCAGCGTGAAGCCGTCATGGTAGATCGACTGCCAGGCGAGCCAGCCGACCGGCAGCACGATCAGAGCCAAGATCACCAGCAGCGCCGGCGACACCAATGCCAGCATCAGCGCATGCTCGCGGCGCTGATGCTTTTGGGAGGGATCTGGCATTGATGTCGTCAGCATTTGCTCGCTCATCTCGGGTGGTGCACCTCTCCCGCTTGCGGGAGAGGTCGGATCGCGAAAGCGATCCGGGTGAGGGTTCTGTCCTCTTGGGGAGTCTTTCTCGCGGAGATACCCTCTCCCCAACCCTCCCCCGCAAGCGGGGGAGGGAGCGCAGTGTCAGCTCTGGCACGACTTGCGCTCATCGCGATTTCGCTTACTTCTGCATGAACGACGCCCAGCGCTTCTCCGCCGCTTCGCCGGCTGGCGACGACCACCACGCGTAGGACATCAGCGCCTGCTTGGCCGCATTGGCCGGCTCGCTCGGCAATTGCGCGGCGCGCTCGGGCTTGATCACCTTGGTCTCGAACGCCTTTGGATTTCCCGGACCATAGTCGATATGCAGCGGCAGATTGGCCTGGTGCACGGGATCGACGGCCTCGTTGAGAAACTTGACGGCCGTCTCGAGATTCGGCGCGCCCTTGAGGATGCAGAGCGAGGTGCTTTGCAAAACGCCCTGGTTGTAGGTGAAGGCGACCTTGGCGCCTTCCTTCGCGACCGCGCTGACGCGGCCGTTCCAGGCCATCTCCATGTCGACCTCGCCGTCGTTGAGCAGTTGCGCCGACTGCGCGCCGGAGGTCCACCACACCGTGATATTCGGCTTGATCTCTTCGAGCTTCTTGAAGGCGCGGTCGACGTCGAGCGGATAGAGCTTATCGGGCGCGACGCCGTCGGCCATCAGTGCCGCCTCGAGTGTGGCGAACGGGTGGTTGCGCAGTGCGCGGCGCCCGGGAAATTTCTTCACGTCCCAGAAATCGGCCCAGCTGTTCGGCGCGTCCTTCGGAAAGGTCTTCTGACTGTAGGCCAGGACGCTGGAATAGAACTCGTAGGAAACCGAATAGGGACTGCGATAGGATTCCGGCATCGCCGCGCCATTCGGAATCTTTGAGAAGTCGAGCTTCTCGATCAGCCCCTGCTCGCCGCCACGCAGGCAGTTGCCGGTCGGCGTATCCACGACGTCCCAGATCGGCTTGCCGCTGCCGACCTGGGTCTTGATCGCCGGCCAGGCATCGGGAATGGAATCCTGGTTGATGGTGATGCCGAGCTTCTTGGCGGAAGGATCGAGGATCGTCACCGTCTGCGCCTGCTGATAGGCGCCGCCTTGCGAGACAAAGGTGATCTGTTCGGCAGCGGCGGCGGTGCCGGTTGTTGCGAACAATCCGAGCGATCCGCCCAACAATGCGTAGCCAAATCGAATATCTCGTTTCGTCGTCATCCTCGCCTCCTCTGTCACCAATTGAATGTCACTGTCCGATCGCATCGAGAAACTGGTACCAGCCGGCGATCATGCGCACGGCGGGCTCGCGCAGCGGATAGAACGGAATCGCCCTCAGGCGCCGCGCGTCGAGCAGCCCGACCTCCGGTGTCTCGCCGCGGACGAAGGCGGCAAGATAGCGGCCCATCAGGCTCGACATCGCGACGCCCGCGCCGTTGTAGCCCATCGAGAACAGCGTGCGGTCGTCGAGCCGGCCGAGATGCGGCACCGAATCCAGCGTCATGGCAACGAGGCCCGACCATTTGTACGCGAGCGGCACATCGGCCAGGTCCGGAAAGATGCCGACCATCGCCTTGCGCAGCGCATCGAATGCGGCTTCCGAGTCCTGCCTGCCGAAGGCGCCGCGCCCGCCGAAGATGACGCGATTGTCGACCATGCGGAACCAGCGCATCATGCGCTTGGTCTCGGTGTAGGTGCGGCCCGTCAGCATCAGCTTGCCCGCGAGATTGCGCGGCAGCTGCTCGGTAGCGACCATGGCGCTGCGGAAGGGAATCAGGGTGCGCTGCATCTGCGCGGTGGCATCCGTCAGGTCCGAATAGCTGTTGGTGGCAATGATCGCCTGCTTCGCCCGCACCGCGCCTTGCGGCGTCTCCGCGACGATGCCGCCGTTGTCGCGCCGGAGTCTTACGACCGGCGACTCCTGGAAGATCGGCACCCCGCGGCGCGCGACGCCGTCGGCGAGACCGCGCAAATAGTTCAGCGGATGAATGCCGCCAGAGCCGGGATTGAGCACGCCGCCAACGAAGCTGTCGGAGCCGGTCTCGTCGCGTACGCCGCGCTTGTCGAGAATACGGACCGCGGCGGAGCCCATCTCGCGCGTCATCCAGTTGGCTTCGTCGATCGCGGCCTTCAGCGTGGTCTCATTGTGTGCGGCCTTGACCTGGCCGGTGCGGGCAAGCTGAGCGCTGGTGATGCCGAATTCGGAGACCAGCTCCTCGACCATGTCGGTGGATTCATGCGCGATCTCGTACATTCGCCGCGCCATGGCGCGGCCGTGCACGGCGTCGATCTCGCGGAACGAGAGACGGAATTTTGCGGTGATCACGCCGCCATTGCGCCCACTGGCGCCCCAGCCCGGGCGGTTGGCCTCGAGCACGATGGGGCTGAGCCCGCTCTTGGCGATGTGGTGGGCCGCGGACAGGCCGGTATAGCCGGCACCGATGATCACCACGTCAGCCTGGCTCTCGCCGGACAGGACCGGAGACGCGCGCGCCGGCTCCGCCGTGGCTTCCCACAGCGAGTTGGCCGACGGCAATGCGCCCCAGTTCTGCGTCATCTCCGCGCTCACAAAGTTAAACCGCCGGCCCGATCGCCGCGTCGGCGAGCGCCTTCAATGTCGGGAAATGGAAGTCCGGCTTGGTCAGCGTCTCCACGGCCGGCGTGCCGCCGAAGCCTGCCATGCCCTGACGCCGCTCGATCCAGCACACCTTGTAACCGAGCTTCCGCGCGATCCCGATGTCGTGATACTGGCTCTGCGCCACGTGCAGAATGTCGGACTGCTTGTAGCCGAACGCCGACTGGCGGCCCTTGTTGTAGGCAAAGAATTCCGGGTTCGGCTTGGCGACGCCAGTCTCGTCGGCGCAAACGGTATCGTCGAAGGGATTGCCGAGCGCATGCGCGTAACAGGAGAGCGCGACGCGGTCGGCGTTGGTCATCGCGACCAGGCGGAATTTAGTTCTCAGGCGCTTCAGAGCCTCGACCGAATCCGGGAACGGTCCCCAGCGCAGCACCGCGAGTTGGAACACGTCGCAGGAGGCGTCATCGGCCTGCAGCCCGAGCTCCTTGGCGAGATAGCGATAGACATGGAACATCACCTCGCTCGAACGCTCATGGTGCTTGTCGCGGCCACGCTTGTAGGATTCGAAGATCTTGTCGTCGCTGAGCTCGGCCGGCGACTTGCCCGAGATCCTGCGCACCGCGGAGAGCACGCCGGTCTCGAAATCGATCAAGGTGCCGACGACGTCGAAGGTGAGAACCTTGAAATTGCTGAACGAGGCTGCTGACGACATTTTGGCTTCTTCTCTCGGTTGGACAAGGCTTGGGTTCAGTCCCTCACCCTGGGTACGACGATGGTGTCCTCGGGGTGAAGGGTCACGGTGAGGCTGCCGCCGAGTGGCGGGATGCGGCTGTAGGCCTGGTGGTAGCTCGGCTGCCGCAGGCTGAGCACGATGCCGTCGGCGAGCGCCAGGAAGATGCGCAGGCTCTCGCCCTGATAGACGATGTCAGTGACCGTGCCGGTGAGCCGGTTGCAGGCTGAGTCCGGCGCGCCGTCGTCGATCAGCAGCTTTTCGCTGTGCACGGCGAGCATCAGCGAGTCTCCGTCGGGAATGGCGCGGGCGCTGCGCAGAAGCACATTGCCCAGCGCAACGCCGGAGGCATCGACGCGTCGCACGGGAAGCATCGTGGCTTCGCCAATGAAACTTGCGACGAAGGAATCCGCGGGATGATCGTGCAGGCGCTCGGGCGCGTCGATCTGGATCAGCCTGCCGTCTTTCATCACGGCGACGCGGTCGCTCATGGTCAGCGCTTCGCGTTGGTCGTGGGTGACGTAGATGATGGTGGCGCCGATGCGCTTGTGCAGCGCGCGCAGCTCGATCTGCATGGATTCGCGCAGTTGCTTGTCGAGCGCGGACAGCGGTTCGTCCATCAGGATCAGCCGCGGCTCGAAGATCATGGCGCGTGCGAGCGCCACGCGCTGGCGCTGGCCGCCGGAGAGCTGCGCGATACCGCGCTCTTCGTAGCCGGCAAGGCCAACCATCGAAAGTGCCGTGCGCACCTTGTCCGGCCAGACCGCCTTCGGCAGCCGTCGCGCGCGCAAGGGAAAGGCGACATTCTCGCCGACGCTCATATGCGGGAACAGCGCGTAATTCTGGAAAACGACGCCGATGTCGCGCTTGTGCGGGGGCATCCAGGTGACGTCGCGGCCGCCAAACAGGATCGTTCCGCTCGATGGCAAGATGAAGCCGCCGAGGATGCCGAGCAACGTGGTCTTGCCGGAGCCGGAGGGGCCCAGCAGCGAGACGAACTCGCCGGCGGCGACATTGAGGGACACGTCGTCGAGGGCGCGAACGGCACCATAGGCCTTGCTCGCGGATCTGATCTCGACGCTTTCCGCTCGTTTGTCCAACGATCGACCTCGCCATGTCCCTGCAACGGCGTGCCTCACTGCACGCCATAAGCCTGCTTTATAGACAGGAAATTTGAGCACTCACGGTCGAAGCGTGCACCGCACCAACATCTTCGCTCGCAAGCCCTGTCTTTAGGCTGTGACGCCAATGACACCAGACTTGGCAAAACTCGGCAATTGCCAAATTCTCACCTGGCTCATAACATGGTGTTATGCCCGAGCTGCGCCGCATGCTGCCCTCAAGTAACGCCTTGTTCGTCTTCGACGCAGCGGCGCGCAATGGCAGCTTCACGGCGGCTGCCGCCGAACTGAACGTCACCCAGCCTGCGGTGAGCCGGATGCTCGGACAGTTCGAGGAGCACCTAGGCGTTCGCCTGTTCGACCGAACAGCAGGACGTGCGGTGCTCACCGAGGAAGGCGAACTCTTGTATCGCCGCGTGCTCGAAGGTTTTCGCAGCATCGAGAGCGGACTCGTGGAAATCGAACGGCGGCGCAAGGGCACCGAGACGGTGACGCTGTCGGTCTCCTCCGCGTTCACCACGCACTGGCTGATGCCGCGCATCGACAAGCTGCAGAAGCAATTTCCGCAGGTCGATCTGCGCTTCCAGCTCATTTCCGGCGCGCTGCGCGGGCCGGTGGAGAATGTCGACCTCGGCATGCGCTTCCGCGATCGCGAGGAGCCGTCATCCGGCGGCACGCTGGTGATGAAGGAGGTCATGCTGCCGATGTGCAGCCCTGCCTATCTCGGCGAAACCGATCCCGCCGAGGGCAACACCATCATTAGGCTCGCCGAGACGCCGGGCGACTGGGCCGCGGATTACGCATCGCTTCTCACCGGGCGTCGCGGTGCGGCCAAGGCGCTGAGCTTCACGGACTATGCCGTCGTGATGCAGGCCGCCCTGCTCGGCCAGGGTATCGCGCTCGGATGGCTGACGGTCGCCTCGCACTGGCTGTTGACGGGCGCGCTGGTGCCGGCGTCCGACACGCTCACCACGACGCGCCGCATCTGCGAATTCCTGCCACCGCGCAACCGGCCGATGCGCCCCATCGCCGCCGAGATCCGCGACTGGATCACCGCCCAGATGAAAAGCGAGATCGCCGCGATCGACCGGCTCTATCCAAAGCTCGGCGCGATGGCTGCGTGCTACTAGAGCGTTTTCGGGCGAAGTGGATATACCGGCTCGCGTGAAGAAAACGCGTCAAAACCGGAGTCTAGGCGGGTGTCAGCGCGGCACAGTAACGATCGGGCAGGTGATCGCCGATGCCCGCCGGGAGCAGCACCGTAAGCCTGCCGACGACATCCGACCGCGTGTTCTCGGATACGCCGCTGAGGAGATTGCGGACCTGCTCACCAATTCCAGCATTCGCCATTGGCTCATCCGAACCAACATTCGTCGTGAGCTGGCTGGCGCTGAATTTGGCGCCGCGTGCACAGGCGAGATAACGGCCGACGTGATGAAAGCCAAGCCCGGGCGGAGGCACGGTCGGGACGATGTCGGTGCCGTGCACGAGACGATAGGTCATCCTGCCGAACGTACCGTTGTAGAGTGCGACGAAATCGTCGCGGCCCACGCGCGGACAACCGTAAAGATAGATCTGCGCATCCGCGAGTTGGAGCTGCTCCCGCGCGAAGTCCACCGTTGCCACCGCGATCGCGGCGCCGAGGCTGTGCCCAGTGATGAAGATCGGTGATTTGCGCGCCAGCGCTGCCGCCAGTGCGCTCTTCACGTCGTCCCACACGGCTGCCGCCGCATCGACGAACCCCTGGTGCACGGGCGCCTTCGGTCGGCCAAGCGTGAAATCGCTGACCCAGTTCAGGAGATGAAGCGGGTCGGTGCCGGCGAAGGCGACAATTGTTGCGTCGCCCTTGCTCGCGATGATCCCGCGCGTGTCGGTCAGCGGCAGCGTCGAATGCGCCGGCTGGCTCAGCAGCTTGACACCGGACAGATCAAAGAACGGAGAGACCCTGTTGATCGTGTCCGGCACATGGGTCTCGTAGGCGAGTTGCGACATCCACATCATCGCGCGAGCGATGTCGAGATCAAAGCCGGTTGATGTCTCGTTGAATTTTGCAAATGCCCGTCGGTCATATTGATCGGGAGGAAGTTCGACCAGAATGCTCACATCAAGCTCCTAAATGGCTTATTGCTGCAATGCGTCGATCGAAAACGGAATGGCGCTACCTTCGCATATGGCTGGAACTTTGACAATCTGTGCGCGTGCCCGGGACGTATTCTGCCGTCGCGCTTAAGAGGACAAGGTTGAGACGAGGCACCTCTCCTCCACGTCATTGCGAGCGCAGCGAAGCAATCCAGAGTCTTTCCGCGGAGGGATTCTGGATTGCTTAGCTGCGCTCGCAATG